>CAYSIN010000046.1:0-22168 GCA_964431135.1 uncultured Bacteroidales bacterium | reverse complement strand
CTCGACGAAGTTTTGTGTGCAGGCAAGTGTAGTGGCTAACTTCGTCGGAATAAAAATTAGTTTTCAAACTAAGCAAAAAATATCGTATATTTGTGCAAACCAAAATTGATGACAACAGGTTATGCCATTTTTTGAAATAATAAATTACGACGAAGTCTGCTTGTACTCAATATTCGGCACACAAGACTTCGCCGAGCATGAGAATGACAATACGAGATGATAATAATGAAATAATGTACTCCCATGGCTTTTCTAAATTTTAACTTTGATATTTTAATTTTGCTATATAATACCGACTTGCTAACAAGTTCATTAAAATAATACGGTTAGTTTGATGGGACAAAATTTATTTCATTTTTTTTGTTAACGGTTTGGCATAAGTTGGAATTAACATCTATTATCAAAATTGTTTTTTGGTGTTCAAAAAAAATCTTGTAAGTTTGCAACGATTAAAACATCATCATGCGTTCAAAAAAGAAAAACAACCATTGGTTTCGTATCGTCAATTCATACATAACTACTACCATCAGTATTTCGTTGCTTTTATTTTTGTTAGGCATTATTACATTATTATATTTAAGCAGTAGTCGAATTGAAAAATATGTAAAGGAAAATATCAGTTTCAGTGTTTTTATTAAAGAAAATGCTAAGGAGGTCGATATACTAAAACTTCAAAAAATGCTGGATGCGTTGCCCTATGTAAAATCAACCTATTACATTACCAAAGATATGGCAGCACAGGAATTAAAAAAGGATTTGGGTGAGTCGTTTTTAGATTTGCTTACCGAAAATCCCTTGCCACCTTCTATCGAAGTTAAATATAAAGCCGAATATGCACGTCCCGACAGTATCAAAAAAATTGAGAAAGAAATAAGTGCTTTTCCTATCGTAGATGAAATGTATTATCAACGCGATTTGGTGTATGTAATTTATAAAAACCTCAATACTATCAGTTTTTTTGTTCTAATCATCAGTATTTTTCTACTTGTTGTTGCCATAGCGTTAATAAATAATACCATCAGGCTTTTAATTTATTCCAAACGATTTCTTATCAAAACCATGCAATTGGTAGGAGCCACCAAAGAATTTATTCGATTCCCCTTTATTCGAAATGCTGTTTATCAAGGATTAATTTCGGCTTTTATTGCCATTGGTTTGGTAAGTGGAATAATATTTTTCTTACAGCGTGAATTAAGCGATATGGTCGATTTAACCGATATATCTATGTTAAGTGTAACTTACGGAATCATATTTGTAGCCGGAATAATTATTACTTTTGTTTCGTCTTTTTTTGCTGTAAATCGTTATTTGCGAACACGAACTTCCGAATTATATTATTAATTAATAAATATATATTTTATGAAAAACGAAAAATCATTTCCATTTGCAGTATTCCCAAAAACTAATTATTTAATAATTATTGCTGGGTTATTGCTTATCATTATTGGATTTATATGTATGGCAGGTGGAGGCAGCGCAGACCCTAATGTTTTTGCAGGCGACACACTTTTCAGTTTCCGCCGACTGACTCTTTCTACTATTTTGCTTCTGTTGGGATTTGGACTTGAAATATTTGGTGTACTATACATTGCCAAGGAAGATAAGTAAAAAAACATCATGTCGTGGATTGCTGTTATTGTTATTGCTGTTGTTGAAGGGCTGACGGAGTTTTTGCCTGTTTCGTCCACAGGGCACATGGTTTTTACGGCTTCTGCCTTTGGTATAGAAAATGAAGCCTTTACTAAACTTTTTATCGAAACCATTCAGTTTGGTGCTATTATTTCTGTCATTCTACTTTACTGGAAAAAGTTTTTCGATGTAAAAAAACTCAATATCTATCTAAAACTTTTGGTTGCCTTTATTCCAGCAGCCATTGTGGGTGTATTATTAAAAAAACATATCGATACTGTTCTTGGAAATCCTTTGTTTATTGCTATTATTACTTTTTTGGGAGGCATATTGCTTATTTTTGTAGATAAATGGTTTCAGCATCCGCAAATAGATAATATTGATAATGTAAATTATAAAAAATCATTTATGATTGGTGTTTTTCAACTGCTCGCTATCATTTTGCCGGGTTTTAGTCGCAGTGCTGCCACTATTATTGGTGGTATGCAGCAAAAACTGAACAGAAAAACAGCAGCCGAATTTTCTTTCTTTCTTGCTGTACCAACCCTTGCCGGTGCCTTTGCCAAAAGTTTATGGGATACGTATAAAGATACACCTGCACTTTTAACTTCCGATAACTTGCAGAAACTTGCTGCGGGCAATATCATTGCCTTTATTATTGCTATTATTGCTATCAAAACATTTATTTACATTGTTACCAAATACGGATTTAAATGGTTTGGCTATTATCGCATCGTCATAGGAGCACTTATTATTGTTTTACTTTCATTAGGATACAGTTTGAACATTTCGTAATGAATACATGGCACGATAACAGTGGAATTTTTTTATTCGACAAGCCTTATACATGGACATCGTATGATGTCATCAATAAAATAAAAAGTATTTTTAAATATCGTTTTCATAGTATTCCAAAAATAGGGCATGCGGGTACCTTAGACCCTCTGGCAACCGGTTTGCTGATTATTTGCATTGGAAAGGAAACCAAAAATATTGAATCGTTTTCTACATTTGATAAAGAATATCTGGCTACCATCAACCTGTCGGGAACGACCTTGTCTTATGATTTGGAAAAGCCTATTGTTCAATTCTATGATACTTCAACCATTACTGAAACCAAAATATTAAATACGCTGTCGTTGTTTATTGGCGAACAATATCAGATACCACCAGCCTATTCTGCCAAATGGAAAAATGGTGAACGCGCCTATAAAATAGCACGGCAAGGCATGTCGCCCCATCTTACTCCTGTTTTTGTCAATATATATTCATTGGAGTTAGTTCAATTTCAATCACCCGAAATAACCGTTCGCATTTTATGCAGTAAGGGAACTTATATACGTGCACTGGTACGAGATATCGGAGAAAAATTGAGCGGTGGTGCTTATCTGACAAAACTGCAGCGAACCGCTATTGGTCCATATTCCTTAACACAAACCATCAGTTTTGAAAAATTTGAAGAAATGTTAAAAAATCAAAATATGGCAAACAATTTGTAACCAACAACTATTATAAACGTATGAAGTTTCACAAAAAAACATAGTTATGAAATTATCACAATTCAAATTTAAACTTCCCGAAGAATTAATTGCATTATACCCTTCCGAAAATAGGGATGAGTGTCGTTTATTGGTTTTTAATCGGGCTACCGAAAAAATTGAACATCGTCAATTCAATAACATTATTGATTATTTTGACGAGAATGATGTTTTTGTATTTAATAACACTAAAGTTTTTCCAGCCCGTTTATATGGAACCAAAGAAAAAACGGGTGCACGCATTGAAGTTTTTTTATTGCGAGAACTAAACCGTGAACAACATTTATGGGATGTAATGGTCGAACCTGCTCGAAAAATCCGCATCGGCAATAAACTTTATTTTGGTGATGACGAACAACTCATGGCAGAAGTAATTGATAATACAACTTCACGTGGCAGAACATTACGATTCCTATACGATGGCGATTATAACAAATTTAAAAAAACATTGTATTCGCTTGGCGAAACTCCCTTACCACGTTTTATTAAACGCGATGTTGAGAGTACAGATTCCGAGCGATATCAAACTATTTACGCCAAAGAAGAAGGCGCCGTAGCAGCACCAACCGCTGGCTTGCATTTCAGTAAACATCTTTTGAAACGCCTTGAAATAAAGGGAATAAAACTTGCCTATATTACATTGCATTTGGGGGTGGGTAATTTTAGACAGATTGATGTAGAAGATTTAACCAAACATAAAGTCGATTCGGAAGAAATTAAGATAACACCCGAAGTATGCGAAATTATCAACAAGGCAAAAGCAAGTAAAAACAATATATGTGCTGTAGGAACTACTGTGATAAGAACACTCGAAAGTTCCATATCTACCGAAGGATTTTTAAAACCGTTTGAAGGATGGACCAATAAATTTATTTACCCACCTCATTTGTTTAGCCTTCCTTCCAGTATGATTACCAATTTTCAACTACCCATGTCATTGCCCATGATGACGGTTGCTGCTTTTTGTGGATATGAAAAACTGATGGAAATATATAAACTGGCTGTCAAGGAAAAATATCATTTTGGCACTTATGGTGATGCCATGTTGATTTTGTAATACCCAAACAAGTAGTGTTTCATCCATAATCAATAAAGATGAAGAGTTGTATAAATGAATAATACTTCAGGACCTATAGGAATTTTTGATTCGGGTTATGGAGGATTAACCGTTTTGAAATCCATAAAACAACATTTGCCACAATACGATTATTTTTATTTGGGCGATAATGCTCGTGCTCCTTATGGCAGTCGCTCCTTTGATGTTATTCTTGAATATTCGCTGGAATCTGTAAAATGGTTTTTCAAACAGCAATGCCCCTTAGTAATATTTGCATGCAATACGGCATCAGCAAAAGCGTTACGAACTATACAACAGCGGTATTTGCCCAACATGGATGCTTCGCGTAGAGTGCTTGGTGTTATTAGACCTACTGTTGAAGCCGTTAGCCAGTTTACACATACTAACCATGTTGGTATTTTAGGAACTATTGGTACCATTACATCGGAATCATATCCGCTGGAAATACACAAATTGTTTCCTGCACTTCACGTTTTTCAACAAGCATGCCCATTGTGGGTTCCTATTGTAGAGCATGAATCTTTTAATACGCCCGGCGCCGACTATTTTATTCAACAGGATATTCAATCATTGCTTCAGCAAGACGAATCCATTGATACCATTGTTCTGGGTTGTACTCATTATCCTTTAATCTACGATTCCATTAGAAAATATACACCTGAAAATATTGCTCTCATTTCGCAAGACAACATTGTTGCTCTCAGTTTGCAGGATTATTTATTGCGTCATCCTGAAATGGAAACACGCTGTCAAAAAAATGGTGCGACTGCTTTTTTTACTACCGATGATACAGCATTGTTCAATAAAAGAGCAAAAATATTTTATGGCAAGGAAGTGTATGCACAAAAAGCAAACCTGCATGGCTGATATGATTGAAAAATAATAATACTGCATTATTCTGACCAAAAATTAAATTCTCAAGTATAAATAATCAAATTAAATTTTTACACCAATAATCAGCACATCGTCCACCTGTTCGTTTGTTTTTTTCCAATCGTTGAATTTTTGTGCAATCCTACTTTTTTGCTCAAGAGGCTCTAACGAGGAAACTTCAAGCAACAGATTTTTCAATGCCTGATATTTGAATTTCTTATTGTTGGGTCCACCAAACTGGTCGGCAAAACCATCGCTGAATAAATAAATCATATCACCGGGAATTACCGGTACGCCATTGTTTTTATAAATATCTGCTACTCCATCAACGTTCATCCCAATAGGAAATTTGTCGCCTTTTATTTCAAAAATATTCCCTTTGTGGGTATAGTATATTTCGTGATATGCTCCCGCATATTCCACTACTTTCAGTTGTTTGTGAATACTGATGATGGAAATATCCATACCGTCGTGTACTCCACTTTCATCATTAATTTGACGAAGAAAATTAGTTACACCTTCATCAATAAAAGTCAATATTTTAGAAGGCTTAGTAATATGATTGATTTTGACAGCCTGATTTAACAAGTCATATCCAATAACCGACATCATGGCACCGGGAACTCCGTGTCCCGTGCAGTCAACAGCAGCAACAATAATATATTCCTTTTCCTGCTCAATAAAATAAAAATCGCCACTGACAATAGATTTGGGCAAATACAGAATAAAATAGGACGATATCAATTTATCTATGTAATATTGTGGCGGTAATATGGCTTGCTGAATGCGAAAGGCATACGTAATACTGTCTTCAAGTTCCTTTTTCTGTGCTTCAATGATAACACGCTTTTCATTAAGATTGCTTACATGCTTATTAATTTCTTCCTGTTGAGTTCGTATATGAATGCTTTGTTGCTGATAGGCTGTCTCGATTTCCTTATATTTTTGTTCCAGCATCTTGCTTTCATGGTTATTACGTTTATATTTTACTGTTACTGCAATTAATCCCAAAATAGTTATCAGTATAAATAGTAAAGACACATACGAAACCGTTATCGAAAGTTCTGTTACAAGCAACGTTACTATGTTTAAAAGAAATGATAAAATACTTGTAATGAGTATAATAATAAATATTGCGTTTGATTTCATTTCTTTGTTTAAATCGGTTTTAAAAGTACGAAAATATTTATTAAAGTATAATGATAGACGAAGGCTGAATTTCATTTTTTTTAACGCTTTTTAAATTTTATATCACATTGATAATATGAGTATTATAAAATATTTAACGTCAATTTTAATTTTTTTCTAAAAAATATTCTTATGGTATTGAAAAAAAATATATAAATTGCCGTCAAAAAAATAAGGTATATGAAGAAGTTATTTTATTTATGTGTAGCCTGTGTATGTTGGGTTTATTCACATGGCCAGGTGGAAAAGGATTCTACCCTTGTTGTTTTAGGAAATCAGGATGCCGAACTGGCATACAACAAAGGAATTGAAAATTTTACCAACAAAGTTTATCCAGAGGCTATTCAAAACTTCACCGATGCCATAAAATTCAAACCAGAATTTACCAAAGCGTATTTTAATCGTGGAAATGTATATTTTGAGACGCAACAATATCAGTTTGCTGCTAACGATTTTCAAAAAGTAATAGAATTGGACAGCAACGAAGTGCAAGCCTATTATTTAAAAGGTCGTGCCAATCAATTATTAAATAATGAAGACATTGCCTTCAGTGATTTTTCCAAAGCCATTCAGAAAGGCATAAAAGACGCACGTCCTTATTATTTCAGAGGGCAAATACAATTTAAACGTGATGATTATGCCAGTGCACTGGAAGATTTTACATCGGCCATTCAACTCGATTCAAAATATGCGGTGGCTTATAACGATAGAGGAAGTACCTACCGAAAACTCGAAAAATACGATGAAGCCATTGCCGATTATCAGAAAGCAGTTGCCCTGGAACCTTCGATGGATTATGCATACAATAATTTAGGCAGCGTTTTAAGAAAAAAGGAAAAATACGATGAAGCCATTGATGCCTATACACAAGCCATAAAAGTAAATGCTAAAAATTTTATTACCTACAACAATCGTGGAAGTGCCAAATTTGAAAAGAAAGATTACAAAGGCGCTGCCGACGATTTTAACAAAGCATTAAGCATTAAATCCGATTATCAACCTGCTTTGAACAATCTGGCATCAACCAAAATTAAACTTAAAGACTACAAAGGTGCCGTAGATGATTTTACTAAAATCATTCAGCAAAGCCCAAACTACGGATATGCGTATGCCAATAGAGGAATAGCGTATGAGGAGTTGCGAATGCTCAAAGAAGCATGCAAAGATTGGGAAAAAGCCAAAGAATTGGGTGTAAAATCAACAGAATCATTTTTGTCTGACTGTAAATAAGGGAGAACATGAGTATGAAAAAATTACATTTTATATTTTTACTTGGTGTGGCAATGTTATTATCAAATGTATTGCTTTCGCAAGAAGTAACAATCAAGAAAGATGATTTTTCTAATAAAGATGATTTTAAAATAGCCAAAGATTATCTTTCCAAAGCAGAAGAATTTTATTTATTGGGAAGAGGGGGATATAAACAGGCACTTGATTTCTACTTAAAAGTATATCAATATGTTCCCAACAATGCTATGCTCAATTACAAAATAGGCAACTGTTATCTTCATTCTATTCAAAAAGTTAAATGCCTTACCTATTTTAAAAAAGCATACAGTCTTAATCCTTCCATTCAGCCCGATATTGTTTGGTTGCTTGCTACCGGCTATCATTTGAATGCGGATTTTGACAAGGCTATAGAGACATATAACAAATATAAAAATATGTTAAGCCCTTCGGATTTGCAAACAAAACGCAGAGAGATTGAAAAGCGAATTGAAGAATGCAACGACGGAAAGGAATTGATTAAAAATCCCATTCGTGTTTATATAGATAATCTTGGTCCTAATGTAAATACGATATATCCCGAATATAGTCCGTTAATTTCTGCCGATGAATCGATGCTGCTGTTTACTTCACGCAGACCCGATACGTATGGTGGAGGCTCAGACCCTGAAGACAATCTGTTTTTTGAAGATATCTATATTTCCTATAATGACGGAAATGGATGGTCGCAGGCTAAGAATGTTGAAAAGCCTTTGAATACAAAAAACAACGATGCTACCGTTGGACTTTCTCCCGATGGACAACAGTTGTTTACTTTTAATGGCAAAATAAACAATGGAGATATTTATGTTTCCAAATTAAAAGGCTCTGAATGGACTGCCCCCGATGATGGACCACTAAAAAAATATATTAATACGGAATTTCACGAAACGTCCGCATCGTTTTCATTTGACGGAAAAACCATGTATTTTGTAAGTGACCGTGCAGGCGGATTTGGTGGACACGATATCTGGGTATCACGCTGGGATGGAGAAAAAGAACGCTGGGGTGAACCAAGAAATTTAGGAAGCGTCATCAATACCGAATACGATGAGGAAGGTGTGTTTATGCATCCCGATGGACGTACTCTATATTTCAGTTCACGTGGACATAATACCATGGGTGGTTTTGATGTGTTTAAATCTACCCTTCAGGATGATGGCAGTTGGTCCACTCCCGAAAATCTGGGCTACCCCGTTAATACTCCCGACGATGACCTGTTTTTTGTGATGAGTGCCAGCGGAAAGCATGGCTATTACAGTTCATCCAATGACAATGGATATGGCGATTATGATTTGTATCGGATTACATTCAGGGGTCCGGAAAAATCACCTATTTTACATAACGAAGATAATTTGCTTGCCAACGTAGCCCCAGTGGGCGAAAGCGTTGTTGCCGAAAAAGTTGAAATTAAAACCATGCGACTCACTATTCTAAAAGGAACTATTAAGGATGCCTTAACTAATAATCCAGTGGAAGCACAAATAGAAATTGTTGACAATACTAAAAATGAAGTTGTTTCAGTCAGTTCATCCAACAGCAGCACAGGGAAATATTTAGTATCATTGCCCTCGGGCGTAAATTACGGTATTGCGGTTAAGGCAGAAGGTTATCTGTTCCACTCCGAAAACTTTGATATACCCGCTGCTACTGGATATCAAGAAATAATTAAAGATATTTTACTGAATAAATTGGCTGTAGGGCAAAAAGTTATATTGAGAAATATTTTCTTTGACTTTGGAAAATCTATCTTACGTCCCGAATCGTATGCAGAATTGGACAGACTTGTAAAACTGCTTACCGATTTTCCGAAATTGCGAATTGAAATTAGCGGACATACCGACAATAAATCATCGTTGCAATTCAATCAGAAACTTTCCGAAGCACGCGCCAAAGCCGTAGTAGATTATTTAATATCTAAAGGTATTGCCACAGACCGTCTTGAATATAAGGGATTTGCTTATTTGCAACCTATCGCTACCAACGATACTGAAGAAGGACGCCAGCAAAATCGTCGTGTGGAATTTAAAGTATTGCAAAGTCAGTAATTAAATTATTAACTATTAACAATTTTTGTAATTATTCACCCCGTCATTGCGAGCGTAGCGAAGCAATCTCACCATGCAGCCACTTCTTTATATAATACCAAACCGCTAACAAAAGAATGAAATGAATTTTGTCTCGTCAGCAATGACGAGATGCCGACAGACTAACAGTTTTAAAACAAAAACGAAGCGTATTGTTTAATCTGTTAGCCAGTTGGGATAAGTGTCAGCGGAGAATTCGGAAGTTGTTAATCAAAACTTGTAACCCAATCCAACGTGAAAATGGAAAATACTTCCGGGTCCTGTAATATACCACTCTGCATCATCAAATAAGTCGTACTGTAAATTATCTTTAAGAATAGTAAAAGGTGCTACCATTTTGTCGTAATTAAATCCTACAAAAATATCCAGAAGCAGATTGCCATTGAAAAACCATTGATATCCTACCGCAGGTCCCATGCCATACGTGGTATAGGACGTAAACTTGGTGAACGATAAGGTATCCACATTACCATAATTTTTATATTCCAACTTGTTTTGAAAAAAGCCAAAAAAAGGTTTGAGTTGTAAATACAGCCCTTTTGTTTCTTCCGAAAAAAAATAAAACCGGATAAACGGGTCAAGTCGCACTCCTTTGAAATAGGAATAATATACATTTCCATACAGACCGACCGAAATATCTTTCCATTTCAGTTGATTTTCATATTTGATGCGTACTTTGTTGATTAATCCTAATGGGGCAATGGTTATATTTCTTTTTTGTGAAAACAAACACGTTGACATTATTAACAAACATAGTCCGATGGCTACTTTTCTTGTCATTCTTATTGTTTAACAATTTTGAAATTTATCCATTGTTTCGATTTTGTTTTGATATGAAGCAAGTATGTCCCCCTGTTCATATTTTTCAATGATATTTCGGTTTTGTTGGAATTTACACGAGTATTTATCAAACAATCACCGGTGATTGTTTGTATTTCTACCTCCATTATTTTCTCATCGGTTGATATAAGCGTAATCTTATCTTTTGCAGGATTGGGAAATACGGAAATAGACATATCATTTATTTCTGGATAAACGTATGTATTGAGATTAATGGTATCAATGTAAACGGAAGTACAATGAGCATTATATGCCTGCATGGTAACAATATAAGTGCCGTTTTGTGCATACAAATGATAAGGTGAAACGTCGGTGCTCGTTTGCCCATCGCCAAAATTCCATAATACGCTATCCATATTTTGGGATTGATTGTCAAATACTACATAATAGGGTGCCTGTGATGAAATAATATGATATTGTACATTTATCGCTGGTGCAGCATATACGGTTATATAATTATGTTTTACCAGAGTATCCGTACCATTTGCATTGTATGCAACAAGGGTTACATCATAGGTTCCTGCACTGTTATATATAACGGTTGGGTTTGGATTTGATGATTGCGAAGGAGTGGCACCGGTAAAAAGCCATAATACAGAATCAGCAAGAAGACTATAATTATGGAATTGAATATTGTCTCCTGAACAAATGATACTGTCGCTTACACTAAACAATGCATAAGGTAAATTCCCATTGGGCAATACAATAGCACCATCTGAACTCTGAATGGTTGACCATAAACCGGCATTGTTTTTCGCCTTAATATTTACATAATACTTTACTCCTGCCTGCAAAAGAGCACTGGCAGTAAAATATGTATTTAAACCGTTGTCCGTCCATGTTACCGTATTGCTGTCACCTGCCTGTGTCCCAACAGAATACCAGTATTCGGCTATTCCTGAATTTACATCATCAAAAGATTGCCAATTGGCGGTTATAGAAGTTAAGGATGTAATAGTATCTACATCGGTAGATAATCCGTCAGCGATGCTCCCCGTATAAATAGGCGGCGTCCAGTCCACATTTTCATTTTCATATTCAATAGAAGAAAAATTATTGTTTACATCCACAACGATAGATTTTATTCTTGCCGAAGGAGTGGAAGGATTTGAGTTTTGATAGCGAATAAATTTGGTGCTATCGCCCATGGTAATGGTTACACTTGGGTAGCGTGAACGATAAACTTTCAGTTCGGTAACATTCAGTGTACAATTGCCGCTTCTAAAACTAATATAATTTCCATTGGTGGAATAAGGAATAGTATCTATCCATGAACCTAAATAAACATTATCGCGCCATAGGGCTATTTTTCCTGAAATGCGGTCGTAGGTTATTTTAAAATCATACGTTTGGTTTGCATTGGTTGTAATATTATAAACGGTATTTTTCAAAACAAAGGTATCGTTTATAACCTTATAAAACTGCAATTGCTGGTCTTCCATTCTGAACCAAATAAAATAAGAATTATGTCGATTGGCAAAATTGGCAGAATCACAGAAAAAATGAAAGCCAAAACGCTTATTGGTACTACTCCCACCTGCCTTTGCCAAAAAGTGATAAAGATAACGATTGGATAAATTTTGATTAACAGCAGTGTAAATATTGGTATTATTAACACTTTCATCAGACTGAATCAGTTCACCATTGGTTACAGCCCATGTACCCGAATAAGTATGCCAATATGAATTTAACGTGTCAAAATTATCACCAAAGAAACCGCAATCAGAATTAGCACCCCAGTATTGTCCATTAAAATCAAGTACCTGATAAAAACATTTATCAAGGGCAATATTGTCATTATCGGTAAAGTTTGCTGTGAAGTCCTGTGTTTTCCATGTACCCAATGTGCTTATAGCAGTTGTTGGAGCAATATTATCTATATTGCATTGCCAGTATGCTGTAAAACCAGAACTCACGGTTGCGTTATCACTTTTAAACCGAAGTGTCATGGCAGGCTGTGTGGAAGTAATGCTTCCCGGTCCATTTGTTCCCGTATAAGCACCAATTAAGGGAGAGGCTGTACTGGGTCCATCATACAACCATAATGAATCGTAATTGGCTTCTACATTAAACGATTGAAAATTTAAGGTTACAGAAGACGCACCAATAGGCTGAATGGTATAGGAATAATTTTCCTTGTTGTAATAGTTTCCTGCGGGTCCACCCATATCGTAAATAGTATCCTGACAGGCATTCGTAAAACATGTAGTTAATTTTTCATTGATTTTATTCCATAAATCGGGATATCCATCATCGTAGCCCAATGCCCATATACCAATGCCACCTATACCTCGTTTCCAAACCAATTCCATTTTTTTACCAAGACTGTATGCATTGTCTATCCAACATTGATACCACGAAGAACCATTGTTGTATGCAAAATATGGCACATAACTGTTAGTGTTAAAATGAAAATTTGCGGATGAATAATATCCCGAAGCGTTATTTCTAACTGTATTATAAATTTTTGAAGAACCTGTGGCGGTAGTACTTGATGGAACACTGCTGGACGAAGTAGCCCACTCTTCACCATAATAAGGTAATCCCAAAATCAATTTCTGAGGAGGTACACCCGCACTTAAATAATAGGTAATAGATTTGGATACATTATAATCATAAGAACTGGTTAAACTGTATAAAGGTGACGAAGGTCCTGCCGTTGAACTACCACTATAATAGTAATCATAACCCATGATGACAAATAAATCTATATAATCTTTTAACGTGGCGATATCAAAAACTGAACTCCAATCAACGGAATATAACGCAATGCTTACTTGCGAACCGGGCATTTGTGAATGAAACTGTGTACAAAGATTTACTAAAAAATTGGTAAAATTGGTCGCTTGCGATGAAGGTACGGCTTCAAAATCAATATTTACACCGTTGGCACCACGGGCACTAACCAGATTAATCAGATTGGTAATAAGCGTTTGTTGTGCCGAACTGCTTCCAAAAAATGTAGCATGATTTGAAAAAAGCGTAACGCACAGGTTAACCCTCACACCATGAGCCAAAGCCTGCGTAACTGCATTTGCCGTTGACCAACTGTTAGTAGTTGTTGCATTTCCTGTTGAGGGGTCAACGGCATAACAAAAATAGGATAAATCGGTAAGGAGCGACCAATCGTAATTGGCTTCCAATCCATTGCTCCAATAAGGATGCCATCCAAAAACAATTTTATTTAGCGTACACGATTTTTCGGACTTACGGTTATTAGGTTTACATTCGCCTCTAATAGCAGCCCACTCATCAGGGGTTTGTGCATTAAATTGACTGTAATACTCCTGTTGTTGTTGATGAATGCTTTTATGCTCTTGCGAGTAAACCATTATACCGATTAAAAAGAATGCTATGGAAAAAAATATTTTTTTCATATAATATATTATTACCAAATGCAAATTTAAGGAATCTTGTGAAATAAAAATGATAAAAATGCGAAAAAAAAGAGAAAATAATTTATTTCTACGGTCTATGTTAAATTTTCTATTTGAATTTTGAATAATAGAGGTTATACTGATTGCATGTAGGTAATAATTTTAATTACTTCGGAGGCTTCTTTTACGTCGTGTGTTCTAATAATGTCGGCACCGTTCAATAAAGCGACTGTATTTAAAACCGTTGTACCATTTAGTGCATTTTCCGGTTTAATGTTTAACAGTTTATTTAGCATTGATTTTCTTGATAAGCCTGCCAATACAGGGCATTCCAATGCTCTAAAATCGTTAAGATGTTTTAACAACTGATAATTATGTTGCACGGTTTTACCAAAACCAAAACCAGGGTCAATAATAATATCGGATATGCCTTTGGCAGTCAGTTCAAATTTCTTTTGTCCTAGAAACTGAAACACTTCATTAACCACATCGGCGTAATGTGGATTTTGCTGCATGGTTTGTGGCGTTCCTTGAATATGCATCAATACATACGGAACATTTAATCGTGCAACTGTATCGAGCAATGCCGTATCTATGGAGCAGGCAGAAATATCGTTAATCATATAAAAACCGTACTCTTCAACGCACAGTGCAGCCGTATCGGCATTGTAAGTATCAATAGAAAACCATGTATCGGGAAATTCCTTCTTAAAAATATTCAAAAAAGGACGTAAGATTTCCATTTCAGTTTGGGCTGATGCAATTTCTGCATTGGGACGCGACGATACAGCACCAACGTCAACAATGAGTGCCCCATCGGTTAACATTTCTTGAATATGTTGCACTGCCTTATCCAACCGATTGTATTTACCTCCATCGTAAAACGAATCGGGAGTAATATTTAAAATGCCCATAATAACAGGCTTTTCAATAAAAAATAATGAATCTCTAAATCGGAGGCTTTTCTTTTTTTGAAATGATGTATCTTTAACCATTCTTTTTTTGAGGTAAAATTAATCAAACTTATTGAATATGTCGCTGATAGTTTTAGAAGGCTTGGATGGTTCGGGCAAATCTACACAGGTAAGCATGCTGTCTGAATATTTTCAACAACAGGGAAACGATGTTTTTTTTATGCACTTTCCACAATTAAATACGCCTTATTTTGGTGAGATGATAGCTGCCTTTCTGCGAGGTGATTACGGTGAAGTTCAACAAGTGCATCCGCAACTGGTTGCTGCTTTGTATGCCGGAGACCGCTGGGCTGCTGCCAAAGAAATTGAAGAACATTTATCGCTTCATCATATCGTTATTCTGGACCGTTATGTATATTCAAACCTTGCTTATCAATGTGCCAAATTAAGTAACGAATCAGAAAAAGAACAGTTGCGTCAATGGATTTTATCGTTTGAGTTTGACTTTTACAAAATTCCCAAGCCCGATTTCAATTTATTTTTAGATGTACCCTTATCGTTTGTCGAAAAAAAATTACAGGAACACCGCAAGGGAAACGATAGAGCCTATTTAAAAGGGAAAAGCGATATTCACGAAAGCAACATTCTTTTTCAGGAAAAAGTATTGAACGAATATTTATATTTATGCAAGCATTTGTCTTTGACTTATATTGATTGTCGGTTAAACGATACAGTGGCATCCCCCGAAATTGTTTTTCAACGAATTTGTGATGCCATTCAAACTACCTAATACCCTTTTTGTAAAATGATGAAATGAATTTTGTTAGCGGTTTAGTATAAATTGTTACGTTGTCAATAAACTCATTGAACTTTCGTATCTGCATTATCCGCCCCAATTAGTTTTGCCACGTGTTGGCGGAACGTTCATTTTCTTATCTATTTATAAGTCAAGTATTCCAAACGTCTGATGATATGGGATATTCAAATCGATAAACTGAAATTTTGGATTTGTTTCTTGTTTAAGAAGATTGTAAATTTTAAGGCTTTCCGTATCAGAAGAAATATAAAATTCAACTGATTTTTCACAATCGGCTTGAGCAAAAAGTTTGGTGTCGTTTGGTATAATATTTCGTTCATTAAGTTTCAATTTTCCCTTGTTTTGAAAAACAATCTTGGCAAATTCTCCTGTTCGCTTTGAATGGTTAAGGTTGAAGGGTACAATTTGAAGATTTCTTAAAGGTAATTCATGAACATCACCACCAACACAGTATTCTGCAATTGAAATTGTAGATACCATCATTGCAATTTCTTTCTTTAAGAAATAACGAAAATATCCATCTGCATTTTTAAATAAAGGGTCGTTGTCATTCAGAAAACGAAGAAAGAAACTCGTGTCAAGTAATACTGCTTTATGCGTCATAACTACCTCGAATTTCTTTTAACCAATTTTCAGGATTAATACTACCAAGCCATGATTTTTTTGCTTTATCACGAAGCGTTTTTAAATAAACCTCATCATATTTAGGCTGGTAATCAACTAATTCGATGAATTTGAGGGTTGAAACATCTATTTCACCTGTCTCTGAATGCTGTTTTCCAACTGCTCTAATGCCAAAAGTTTTATACAGTAAATTTTCGTCATATTGCTCTAAGAAACTTATTGGGGTTTGTATCCTAACAGTACCAAGTTCTTCAGTAAAAATATGAATATTTGCCTTGTCCTTGCCACCTGCATTGGTTACTTTTCCATAGAAATAAAATTCTGCATCAGCCCATATTGCTTCTGTTCTATAATACCGAGTTGTTCTATCAACCTTTACTTCATTGGTCTTATCTAGCGAGGTTTTTATGCTAAATACATAGTTCTTTTTAGCTGCAATATCCTGAATATTCTCAAATGCTTTTGCCGTTGAAAGGTCAAGGAAATCAATATTCTGAACTTGGTTAATTTGACCAATAACAGCGTTAAATCCAATTATGTATTGAATGGAAGTTTTCAGAATATGCTTTACAGAACCTTCCTCAATCTTATAACTTATTGTTGGTCTGTCACGTTTATCTCCAGGATATAATAGATTTTCTGCATTTTCAAGAATAGAAATAATCTCCCGAATATCATAGTTATCAGGCGACAAGTCAAGATTTCCTTTTGAACCTTGTATTCTAATCTCTATATATCCAATTTTCTCCATGAAACAAAAGTAAACAATTTATTTCATATTTTTCATTCACTCAATCATTCAGGTATCGATTTTACAATGACCGCCAACATCTGTGTAAACTTACAATTACGTTTATATCTTCATTATTCATAGTGGAGTTGTTTTGTTAAAATGCTGTTCATGGGAGCAATATAGGATATGTCTCTCAAATAGTTCATTTTGTATATCCGTATGCAACTTATACATACACAAAGGGTAGGTTCTAAAAATTCATTTTTTTCTTTTGATTTTAAAAAAAATCGTAAAACCCATTAACGATTTTTCATAAATCGACACAAATATACAACAATTTTTTGAAAGTTGTATAAAAAAATGCAGTTTTTTTCAGATTTATTGGAATAACCTTGTTTTCGGGCAGTCCGATAAATCATTATGAATTTTGCAAAATAGCACTTACCTTTGTGCTCGTTAATTATGATAGACCATGTAATACATATATTGCCCGATTCGGTTGCCAATCAGATTGCTGCTGGTGAAGTTGTTCAACGTCCTGCATCGGTGGTAAAAGAACTTGCCGAGAATGCCATCGATGCCTTTGCCAAAAACATAAAAATCATCATAAAAGATTCGGGTAAAACATTAATTCAGGTAATAGACGATGGAATGGGCATGTCTGAAATTGATGCACGCACTGCCTTTGAACGGCATGCCACATCAAAAATATCCGAAGCAAATGATTTATTTGCCATATCTACCTTTGGGTTTAGAGGCGAGGCATTGGCTTCTATTGCAGCCGTATCTCAAGTAGAACTCAACACGCGTAAAGCCGATGCTGAACTAGGTACACATATAGAAATAGAAGGAGCAAAATTTATTACACAACAACCTACCTTATGCAATACGGGAAGCGTATTTACTGTAAAAAATCTGTTTTACAATGTTCCTGCCCGTCGGCGTTTTTTAAAAAGCGATGCCCTTGAGTTTAAACATATTGTAGATGAATTTCATCGAGTAGTACTGGCTCATCCCGAAATAGCCTTCACCCTTATTCATAATGATTCAGAAATTTATTCGTTGTCGCCTACAACGTTAAAACAACGTATTATTCACATCTTTGGAAAAAATTATTCTAATGAACTGCTCGATATTTCGGTAGAAACGTCCATTGTAACTATTAGTGGATATATTGGTAAACCCAACATGGCACGCAAAAAAAATGGACTTCAATTCTTTTTTGTAAATAACCGTTACATGCGACATCCCTTTCTGTACCGTACTCTTATCAATGCGTATGAAAAATTACTTCCCCCCGAAACCATTCCTTCGTATGTTATTTTTTTTACTTGTAATCCCAATACTATTGATGTAAACATCCATCCAACCAAAACAGAAATCAAGTTTGAAGATGAACGTGCGGTAGCGCAAATATTAGAATCGGCTGTACGTCAAACTTTAGGAAAAACAGACATTATGCCTGCCATAGATTTTGATACGGAAACAGCCATCAACTTACCTCCTTTCTCCAATAATAAGCCCATACACATTCCCAAAATACCCATTCATTCGGATTATAATCCGTTTAATGATATTACCAAAAAAGATATACCTCATCACTGGGAAAAACTATTTGATACAAAAATAGAAGAAACGTCGTTGGAACAAACGCCTTCATTGTTTGATGAACAACAGGAAGCGACATCAAAAGCAAGTGAGATATTGCAATTTAAACATCAATATCTGTTAATGCCAGTAAAATCGGGACTTATGATTATTGACCAGCATCGAGCACATACGCGAATATTATACGAAATGCTCATCAACAAATACGAACACGAAGACATGTATTCCGAAAAACTTATATTTCCTGAAAAGATATCGTTAACCACAGACGAAAATCTTATTTTTAAAGAACTGGTACCATACTTGCAAAAATTGGGATTTATTATTTCCGATGCGGGCAACGGTACCTATGATATAGAAGGCATACCTCATTACTGGACTAATTTTAACTTGGCTTCGGCAGTGGACCAGTTTATAAAAAATTATATTGACCTTGAAAAAACACCCGATTTGGACAGCGTTCATCATATATTGGCATCTTTGGCTGCGTCATCTGCTATTGCCAACGGACAATCAATGTCTGAAAGTGAAATGCAATTCATTTTCGACAGTTTATTTTCTACTTCCAATCCACAATATACCCCTTACGGTGAAATTGTTTTTCATATTATAAATACCGAAGATATTGAACATTTTTTCAACCAATAAGACATGAATTATTATTCTCCTTCAGGCTTTAGACTTATGCCACCGGTTGTCAAAAACCTGCTCATCATAAATATTATTCTCTATTTGGCAACCGTCATACTGCAATCCAAATTTGGTTTTGACTTAACCGAAAAACTGGGACTGTTTTATTTTGAATCCTCACAGTTTAGACCGTATCAGTTTATAACTTACATGTTTATGCATGGCAATTTTATGCATATATTTTCTAATATGTTTGCTTTGTGGATGTTTGGTACAGCCATCGAAAACCTATGGGGAAGCAAGCGTTTTACCTATTTTTATTTTATTACGGGATTGGGAGCCGCCGGCTTTCATTTTCTAATTAGTTACTTTCGTTTTCATGAACTGGAACAAGCCATCATCGCCTATAAAAATGCGGCATCGCCCGAATCGTTTACCTATTTGGTTGTTCATCATTTTAAAGAATATCAGTTACAACTGACCGATTTTATTACAGCATGGTACAATATGCCCAATGACCCAAGTTTTGCTGCAGAGACTTTTCGTTTTTTAGACCAGCAGTATTTAATGCAAATCAACATTCCAACGGTTGGTGCATCGGGCGCTATTTTTGGTATTTTGCTTGCCTTTGGTATGATGTTTCCCGATTCCCTTATTTATCTTTACTTTTTTGTTCCCATCAAGGCAAAATATTTTGTTGTGCTCTATGGATTTTTTGAATTGTACAGTGCTGTCATGAATCAACCCGGCGACAACGTAGCCCATTTTGCACATTTGGGCGGTATGCTTATAGGTTTTATCATTATCAAATATTGGCAACATAAAAGTCATCGTTCGTAATATGAATTTTACAACTAAACTTTGGAATAAATACAAGTATGGTAATTATTTAATTAAAATAATTTATATTAATACCGCTGTGTTTATTCTTATCAGTCTGGTACGTGTTTTTACATTTCTTTTAAAGGTAGATAATCAGGGATTATATTACCCTGTTAATTATTTAATGCTTCCTTCCAACATCAACACATTGCTGCATGAGCCATGGACATTGCTGACGTATATGTTTACGCATGAAGAAATTTTGCATATTTTATTCAACATGCTTTGGCTGTATTGGTTTGGAAAGATTTTTATTGATTATCTGAGTTCAAAAAAGTTTTTATATACCTATTTAATTGGAGGTTTATTTGGAGCCTTTTTTTTCATTGCTGCCTTCAATATATTTCCTGCATTTTCAAATGTAGTAGCGTCTGCTAAAGCATTGGGAGCATCGGCTGCCGTTATAGCCATTGTGGTTGCTATTACTGCCTATATTCCCGATTACAAAATGAATATTATTTTTATTGGGGAAGTAAAAATGAAATATATTGCCCTGATTACTATAGTAATAGATTTTCTCAGCATAGCCGGCGAAAACAGTGGTGGACATATTGCACATCTCGGTGGTGCTTTTTATGGATTAATCTATGGTCTGTCGTTGAGAAACAATAAAATCAGTTTCAAAATTCCAAAAATTCGGTGGCTAAAGAAAAGAGAAAAAAAACACAAAACAACCCGTACTATGAGTGATAGCGATTATAATTATGAAAAGGCACAGCAGCAAAAAGAAATAGACCACATACTCGATAAAATAGCAAAATCAGGATACGACAGTTTGTCTAAAAAAGAAAAAGAAACGCTTTTCAAGTCAAGTCAACGATGAGTAAACTTACTATTCATAAAAAAATTTCTCTGTTTCGAACCATTCTTAAAGTGTCGTACTTAATTATTTATTTTCTCTGGCTAGCATTATTAATATTGTGTTTGTTGGCAAAAATTATACCTGCACAAGTTTGGATAATCCCATCCATGCTGGCACTGGGTTTCCCATTTATTTTTATCGGTTTCTTAATATTGTCGGTTATTACATTGTTCAAAAAATATTTTGTTCCACTGCTTATAGCCTTACCTTTTATTTTATGGGGATTGTTTGTTTTTAGTCGTTACATGGATTTTACGTCTCTATTTAAATCAAATGCCTGTAAAGCAAAGAAGGAAATAAATGTTTTGAGTTTCAATGTTCGTTTATTTGATGTGTACAGTTGGAAAACTAATCATCCTTACAGGCAGAAAATGCTTGACTTCATTATTCAGCAAAAACCCGATATTGCATGCTTTCAGGAATATTATTATCAAAGTAATCAAAAATATCCAACAACTTCTGTTCTTTTAAGCGGCTTAAATACTACCTATATACATGAATATTATCCTATAGTAAATAGAAAAACAGACTATTTTGGTATTGCTACTATTACAAAGTTCCCGATTGTTTTTAAGGGAAATATTTTATTTCAGGGAACATCCAACATGTGTATTTATACTGATGTGCTGATAAACAAAGATACCGTAAGAATTTACAATATGCATCTGGAAAGTGTACGACTTGCAACCGAAGATTATGCGTTGCTGTCAAGTATAGAACAAAATCCGGAAGATATTAAAGTCAGCAAATCCAAAAGTGTTATTCGTCATCTGGTTCGTGCCATGAAAAAAAGAAACATTCAGGCTCACCTTATAGCCGAACATATTCAGCATTGCCGTTATCCTGTTATTGTATGCGGCGATTTTAACGATACACCTGCTTCTTATACCTATTCTGCTATTGCAAAAGGATTGACAGACAGTTATTCACTTTTTGATTTACAGTTGGGAAGTACCTATAATGGCAATATTCCTTTTTTAAGAATTGATTATATTTTATACGGACCTTCATTTTGTTCACACGATTATTCTATTCATCGCGTAAATTTAAGCGACCATTTTCCTGTTTCATGCTCGTTGGAAAAGAAAGAATAATTAGTCGTCCCTTAAAAAGTGCCTATCTTATTAAATATGAATTATATAATGTCGTATTTATAAGAAATTATTTGTCTCGTCAGTAATGACGAGACTTTTAGTCAAAAATTTCATGAATATTCTAAGTA
>CAYSIN010000045.1:0-22504 GCA_964431135.1 uncultured Bacteroidales bacterium | reverse complement strand
GGACAAACTTTAAACTTACCAAATATAAAGAAGCAAAAGTTTTGTTTAACAAAGTCCTTTTATTATCACCTTCAGATACTTCAGCAAAAGAAGGTTTGTCATTAATCAAATAAGCCCACCTTTATTCCTTGAATTTACATATTTAATAATATGTATGAAGAAACAGGATTTTACCATCCAGGACCCATATCGCCAATCAGCAGACGTATAAAATCAACTAGAACCCAAACTCCTAATGCATATAAAATATAAAATCCAATGCCAAACACGCCAAGCAATACTCCCGCAACGCACATTATCAGTTGAATAGTTCCTTTTGTTCTTTTACCAATATAAAAGCAATGTATTCCCAAAGCACCCAAGAAAAAACATAAAATTAATGCGATTAATTGATTACCACTGGAACCTCTTGCACTGTGTTGGGCAGCAAACAATGCCTGTTCTTTTTTAAATTCCTTTATTTTGGACATAAGTTGTGTTTTGCTGATTGTGTTTAAAACGGTTGGGCTATTATTTGTTTCTTTATTTGGTGATTGTTGAACCACAGCCATTGCTATAGGTGTAGATGAACTTAGTGATTTTCCCTCTGTTTGCTGATGAAATACAGGTTCCATAGCATTTTTCTTTACTTCGGGAACACTTGTCTGACTTGCCACGTCTATTGAATTATACTTTTTATTCTCATCATGTTTAGATGTACTCTTTTTATTACTGTTCCAATCAACATGATAGCCTGCCATATAGCGACGTTTTTCTATAGTACAGGACGTATTGAATAAACTCAGTGCTAATGCACCAACGGTAACAAAAAATAAACATTTTCTCATAAAACAACTATTTAAAAATTAATCTACAAATGTAAGTTTTTTTTAAACAATACGCTGATAAAAAAATATTTTTTCTTTTTCAACAGATATTTTTGCTGGTAATCCAATAACTATTGGATAATTTAATTTATCATGCCCTGCTGGAAAATTGTATAAAACAAAATCAATAGTGGAAGGTAAAAGCGATTCTACCATATTTTTAATATCATAAGGAAATCCATTTTCCTGCGGTATCATGGAAAAATCTCCAAGTATTAATCCTTTAATATTTTTAAAAACACCTGCAAGGTACAAATGACGCAGCATACGGTCTATACGATATGGATATTCATCCACTTCTTCCAGAAAAAGTATTTTATCACTGGTTGTTAAATAAAATTCAGTTCCGATTAATGTTTGTATCATGGATAAATTACCGCCTGTTAAAATCCCTTCTACCATAGGTTTATTGTTAAATAATTTTAGTGTCGATGCGGATAAACAGTATTCAATTTTTCCGTCAAATAAAATTTTTTTTAAATAATTTAGCGATTCGTTATTTTTATATTTATCAAACGAGCCCGGCATGGGTCCATGAATACCAACTACACCACACTGTTGTATTTTCGACAACAACAAAGTAATATCACTGTAACCTATTATCCACTTTGGATTTTTTTTGAAATTTTCCCATTTCAATTCGGGTAATATTCTTGTACAACCATAACCGCCACGTGCACAAAATATTGCTTTTATATCTGGATTGTCCAATGCTTGTTGAAAATCGGCAGTTCTTTGTTCATCGGTTGCTGAAAAATAATTCATGTCGGTAAAAACATGTTTCCCTACTGTTATGTTCAATCCCCACGAAACCAAGACTTCCATGCCATACGACAGGTCTTCATGACGTACTTTGCCGGCTGGTGCGACTATGGCTACGGAGTTGCCTCGTTGTAATAATAATGGTTGTTTATGCATTTATTTATAACTTTGTGCCAAAATTACAACTATTATTTCAACATTATGCAAAAAGAATGGAAACGGTACACGGTAACGAGTGCTTTGCCTTACGCCAACGGTCCCATACACATTGGTCATTTAGCAGGTGTTTATGTGCCAGCGGATATTTTTGTTCGCTATTTACGTAAAAAGGGAAAAGATGTCATTTTTATTGGAGGCAGTGATGAACATGGCGTTCCTATTACTATTAAAGCCATGAAAGACGGAGTAAGCCCACAAACCATTGTGAACCAGTATCATGAACTGATAAAAAAATCGTTTGATGATTTTGGTATTTCATTCGATATTTATTCGCGTACTACCAATCCTATCCACTATAAAACAGCATCCGAATTTTTCAAAATATTGTACGATAAAGGCATTTTTGTTGAAAAAATTACGGAACAGTATTACGATACCGAAGCCAATCAATTTCTTGCCGACCGATATATTACGGGTACTTGTCCTTATTGTGGAAACGAGAAATCTTATGGCGACCAGTGCGAAAAATGTGGTACATCGCTAAATCCAACCGATTTAATTAATCCGAAAAGTGCTATTAGTGGTGCACCCTTGGTATTGAAAGAAACCAAACATTGGTTTCTGCCACTTGAAAAATATGAATCGGCATTGCGGAAATGGATTCTTGAAGAACATACGGAATGGAAAACCAACGTTTATGGACAATGCAAATCGTGGCTTGATTTGGGATTGCAACCACGTGCTGTTAGTCGCGACCTGAACTGGGGTATTCCATTGCCCATACCGGGGGCTGAAGGAAAAGTGCTGTATGTATGGTTTGATGCACCTATTGGTTATATTTCTGCCACGAAGGAACTGACGAAAGATTGGGAAAAATATTGGAAAAACGATGAAACCTGTCTGATACATTTTATCGGAAAAGACAATATTGTTTTTCATTGCATTATTTTTCCTGTAATGTTGATGGCTGACGGGTCATACATTCTTCCGCAAAACGTACCTGCCAATGAATTTTTAAATCTTGAAGGAGACAAAATTTCTACATCACGCAATTGGGCTGTATGGCTAAATGAATATTTAGATGATTTCCCTGGTAAGCAGGATGTGTTGCGCTATGTTTTAACAGCCAATATGCCCGAAACCAAAGACAATGATTTTACTTGGAAAGACTTTCAAACACGAAACAATAGCGAATTGGTGGCTATTTTTGGTAATTTTGTAAACCGTACGCTGGTGCTGATACAAAAATATTTCAACGGAGAAGTTCCAGCATGTGACGCAGTAAGTGATGATGAAATACTCATTGACCAAAAATTAAAAGAATACAAAACATCTATTGAAAACAATATTGAAAACTATAAATTTCGTGAAGCGTTAAAAGCATTTATGGATATTGCACGGCTGGGAAACAAATATCTGGCAGAAACAGAACCGTGGAAAATGATTGATTCTGATGTGAATCGTGTAAAAACTATTTTGTATTACAGCATTCAAATTACAGCAACGTTGGCTGTATTGGGCGAACCCTTTTTGCCGTTCACCTCAAAAAAACTTTGCACTATGCTAAATATGGATTTAACCCATTGGAACGATGCTACAGAAAGGCATTTGATTGCCGCAGGACATCGTTTAAATAAACCGGAATTACTTTTTGAAAAAATAGAAGACGACGCTATCGAAAAGCAATTGAAAAAACTTGCCGATGTAAAAAAAGCAAACGCTGAAAATCAGGAAAAAACATACCTGCCGCAAAAACCACCTATCAGTTATGATGATTTTGCCAAGATGGATATTAGAATTGCCACTATAAAAACAGCAGAACGTGTTCCAAAAACAGACAAATTACTTAAATTGACGTTGCAGGTTGGCTATGAAGAAAGAACAGTTGTATCGGGTGTAGCACAACATTATACTCCCGAAGAACTTATAGGCAAGCAAGTGTGTTTGCTGGCTAATCTGGAAACCAAAAAAATAAAGGGAATTGAATCGAAAGGAATGATTCTGTTCAGTGAAGATTTTAAAGGAAAACTCATGCTGGTAAGCCCTGTTCAACCCACAGACAATGGTTCACCGGTAAAATAATCTTTTTATGACTAACGGTCATATATTATATGTATCGTATGACGGGCTAACAGACCCGTTGGGACAATCACAAATATTGCCCTATATTCTTGGGCTTGAAAAAAAAGGCTATGTATTTGATATTATCAGTTTTGAAAAAAAACATTTATTTCAAATTAATCGGGAATTGGTTAACCAGATGATTGCCAACAGAAACATTTACTGGCATTATTACTTCTATACCAAAAAACCGCCTGTTATTTCTACGCTTTACGATATTTATCGCATGAAACACCTTGCTCGGAAACTGCAAAAAGAAAAATCGTTTCATTTATTTCATGCACGAAGTTATATTTCTGCATTGACAGGGTTGAATTTTAAAAAGAAATACGGTATCCCTTTTATTTTTGATATGCGTGGTTTTTGGGCAGATGAAAGAGTGGACGGAGATTTATGGAATTTGAAAAATCCCTTGTATAAATGGATTTATTCCTTTTTTAAAAAAAAGGAACAACAGTTTTTGCAATATGCCGATGTTGTAATTTCGCTTACCCATGTAGCCAAAAAAGAAATTGTTTCAACCATTATGCCTTCCATAGATGCAACTAAAATATACATAATTCCTTGTGCAACGGACTTTAATAAATTCAATCCCGATGCAGAACCATCCAAAAATAAAAAACTTTTACTCGAACTTAACCTTCCCGAAGATGCTTTTATTTTGGGATATTTGGGGTCAATAGGCACCTGGTATTTGCTGGAAGAAATGATGCGTTTTTTTGTCACTTTAAAAAGACAATGTGCCCATGCTTATTTTTTATTTTTAACACCTACTCCGCCAAATGAAATTTTTCCAACAGCCCAACAATTTAATATTGAAAAATGGATACGAATAAAATATGTAACTTCTATGGAAACGCCTGCCTATCTGAAATTAATAGACTTTGGCATATTTTTTATAAAGCCTTCCTATTCAAAAATGTCAAGTTCACCTACCAAAATGGCAGAATTTTTAGCCATGAATATTCCTGTTGTTTGCAATGCTATTGGCGACTTAAAGCAGCAAGTAGAAAAACTTCCCCATTGTTATTGCCTGAACGATTTTAATGAATCTACTTTTGATGATGTTTGTAAAAAAATAATGGCAACGAATGACGAAGAGCAGGTAACTAAGAACAGATTATTGGCAAAAGAAATTTACGACCTTGATAAAGCCGTTGAGCAATACGCTGCTATTTATAAATCATTAACTTGCCATGAATGACAGAAAAAAAATATTAATTCTGTGTCCTTATCCCAAAGATTGTGCTCCCAGCCAGCGGTTGAAATTTGAACACTATTACGATTTCTTTAACGAGAAGGGATATGATGTTACTGTTTCTTCCTTTGTTTCAAAAAAATTTTGGAAAATTTTATATCAAAAAGGGTATTGGTCAAAAAAAATTATATATACGTTGCAAGGTTATGCTCAGCGTTTTTATGACCTTTTCCGATTACATCGTTACCATATAATATATATTCATTTGTGGGTAACACCCTTGGGCTTACCATTGTTTGAACATTTTGTCAAACTTTTATCAAAAAAAATTATTTACGACATCGACGATATGGTTTTTCTTGGTCATTCAAGCGAAGCAAACCGCACATTCAAGGCATTGAAGGGAACAAAAAAAATGATATACCTGATGAAAAATGCTAATCACGTTATTACATGTACTCCTACGTTAGACGAATTTGTAAAACAATTCAATTCAAATACCACCGATATCTCTTCAACCATTAATACTAAAACATATAAGCCCAAAAAAGAATATAATCTTCATAATCCTATTATCATAGGTTGGAGCGGTAGCCACAGTACATCTTCTTATTTAAAAATTCTTGAGCCTGTTTTTCTTGAACTCATACAAAAAGGATATTTTATTCAAATTCATGTTATTGGAGATAGAAATTTTGGTTTTGAAAATAAAAAAATTCCAGTAAAATCCATTGATTGGAATTTAGATACAGAAGTTGCCGATTTATCCGAATTTGATATAGGTGTATATCCTCTTCCCTTTGAACCATGGGTATATGGCAAAAGTGGACTAAAAGCATTGCAATATATGGCATTGGGAATACCCACCGTAGCCACAGCCGTCGGTGCTAATTATAGAATAATTGAATCGGGGAAAAATGGATTTTTAATTGAAAATAATGACACATCATTATGGGTTGAACAGTTAATTTATTTGATAGAGCATAAAGAATGTAGAGAATTTATAGGTAGAAATGGACGTGAAACTGTTGTACAAAAATTTTCTGTGGAGGCAAATCAAAATACGTATTTATCTGTGTTGGAATCGGTAATATCTGCAAAAAAGCATTAACTTTGCACGCTATGGGTAGAATATTGGCAATAGATTATGGACAGAAACGCGTCGGCATAGCAGTTACCGACCCCATGCGTATTATTGCAACTGCACTGGATACCATTCCAGCCAAAGATGTTTTTCTGTTTCTTGACCAGTATTTATTGAAAGAAAACGTGGATATTATAATCGTTGGACAAGCCAAACAAATGAACAACACCCCATCTACTTCCATGAAATACATTGACCCGTTTTTTATCAAGTTAAAACAAAAATATCCAACCATAACATGCCTGATGTATGATGAACGATTTACTTCCAAAATGGCATTGCAAACCATGATTATGGCAGGAACAAAAAAATCGGACCGTCAAAATAAATCTACACTGGATAAAATTAGTGCTACCATTTTACTTCAAGATTTTATGAATTATATAAAAAATAACGCCTTATGATTTTACCAATTTATACTTATGGGAATCCTGTATTACGAGAGATTTCAAAAGATATAACTCCCAAGTATCCAAATCTAAACGAACTTATAGAAAACATGTTTGAAACATTGCACGCTGCCGATGGCGTTGGATTGGCTGCACCACAAATAGGATTATCCATTCGCCTGTTTATTATAGATGCTACTGTAATGAGCAAGGATTATCCTGAGTTGAAAGATTTTAAGAAGGCATTTATCAATCCTCGTATTGTATCGCAGGAAGGCGAAGAATGGTATTATAATGAAGGATGTTTAAGTGTTCCCGATATTCGTGAAGACATATTGAGAAAATCTATAGTAAAACTTCAGTATGATGACGAACAATTCCATTCACACACCGAAGTTTATGATGGCATAAAGGCTCGTATCATTTTACACGAATACGAACACCTTGATGGTATTCTTTTTATTGACCATCTTTCCACATTAAGAAAAACCATGTTAAAATCAAAATTAAACCATATTGTTAAAGGAGAAATTAAACCAAAATATAAGGTTGTATTTGCAAAATCTCATTCATTATGAAAAAATATAGTATCTTTTTATGGATAGGCTGCCTGTTTTTACTATCCTGTAACAGTGCTCAAAAACAAAAAGCGTATTTAAAAAATGAAACAACAAAGAATATTGCCCGTATCGAAAAAATATTGACCAATGATACTACCGGAAATATTAATATCGCAGCGGCTTATGAAATAATTAAATATTATTCCACCTATAGTATAAATTTCCCCGACGATAGTGCCACACCCGAATATCTTTTTAGAAAGGCAAACATATATAATGCCTTGAATCAGGGGAAAAACGCTATTGATGTGCTTGAAAAAATTCAAAAAGAATATCCCAATTTTCATAAAACAGGATTATGCCTTTTTATGGAAGCCAATATTTACGAAAACCAACTTAAAGATTTGGACAAAGCACGAAATGCATATCAAAAATTTATAACCCTTTATCCTCATCATCCGCTTGCTAACGATGCCAAAGTACTTCTTGAAAACTTGGGAAAAACACCCGAAGAACTGTTTCAGAGTTTTTCAAAAAAGAACGATGGACAAACGGCTCACCGATAATACCAACCAAAGAATACACATATATTAGAAATAAGGTTGGATAGACATTGAAATAATCGGGATGAAACATTGTATTTGTTCACTCAAAATTATCATGTACATTTGTAGCAAAAATGAATAACGAAAAAATTTTAATCCTTGATTGTGGTTCTCAATATACACAACTTATTGCAAGGAATGTTCGCGAATTGAATGTATATTGTGAAATTCTGCCTTTTCATGCTTCGTTTAATATAGATAAAACCATTAAGGGAGTAATCATTTCAGGAAGTCCTTTTTCGGTAAGAGATAAATCACATCCCGACTTGTCCTTGGAAAAACTTGTAGGACATGTTCCTGTGCTGGGGATATGTTATGGTGCACAATACTTGGCTCAATATTATAAGGGTGAAGTTAATGCATCGGCTCACCGTGAATATGGCAGAGCCTATTTAATATCAATAGACACTTCCAATCCATTGTTTAACGGCATTAACGAGAATACACAAGTTTGGATGTCTCATGCAGACAGTATAACCCGCATTCCCGAAGGATACAACCTTATTGCTAAAACAGAAAGCATTCCGGTAGCAGCCTTTGCAAATGTTTCTAAAAAAGTATATGCTATTCAGTTTCATCCAGAAGTTTATCATAGTGTTCAGGGCAAGGATATGTTGAAAAATTTTGTTGTCTCTATTTGTGGTTGTGCTCAGCAATGGACACCTGCATCTTTTATCAAATCGGCTATTCAGGATATTCGTACCAGCGTAAAGGAGGAACATGTTATTCTTGCTATTTCAGGAGGAGTAGATTCATCTGTTACGGCATTGCTTTTAAATAAAGCCATCGGCAAACAGTTGACCTGTATTTTTGTCAACAATGGTTTGTTACGAAAAAATGAATATCAGCACGTATTGGATGTGTATAAAAAACTTCAACTAAATGTTATCGGCATGGATGCGTCCAAAGAATTTTTATCCAATTTGTCTGGCATAACCGAACCGGAACAGAAAAGAAAAATAATAGGAAAAACATTTATTGATATTTTTGAACGGGAAGCAAAAAAAGTTGCCAACATTAAATGGCTTGCACAAGGCACTATCTATCCCGATGTTATTGAATCGATGTCGGTCAATGGTCCATCAGCAACTATAAAGTCTCATCACAATGTTGGCGGATTACCCAAAAATATGCAGTTAAAAATTATTGAACCCTTGAAATGGTTGTTTAAGGATGAAGTAAGAAACGTTGGTCGTGAATTGTCATTGCCCGATATTATTTTAAAGCGTCATCCATTTCCTGGTCCAGGTTTAGCCATTAGAATACTCGGCGAAGTTACCGATGAAAGGGTTAAATTAATTCAGGAAACAGACGATATTTTTATTTCTCTATTAAAAAAATGGAATTTGTATGACGAGATATGGCAAGCCGGTGTTATTCTTTTACCCATTCGTTCGGTGGGCGTTATGGGCGATGAACGAACATACGAACAGGTAGTTGCCTTACGTGCTGTCCACAGTACCGACGGCATGACAGCAGACTGGGTTCATTTGCCTTATGATTTTTTGGCAGAAGTTTCCAATACCATCATCAATCATGTAAAAGGTATTAATCGTGTTGTTTATGATATCAGTTCCAAGCCCCCTTCTACTATTGAATGGGAATAACACACATCAAAAAAATAATATGTATTCGGTCAGTAGTAGAGATAATTTATGAATTGTCTCTATCATTAATAAAATTCATTTCATTCTTCGGTTTGTGGTTTAGTATAAGTCTTTATTTTTTCAAAATATTTCCAGATATTTTCATTGGGTACCGGTGCTTCAATATATACAAGTTGTTGCGTTACCGGATGAATCAAAGAAATGGAACGTGAATGCAGCGAAATACTTTTATCGTCGTTGGGACAGGGGAAGCCATATTTCACATCTCCAACAATGGGACATTGAATATGTGCCAACTGACAGCGTATTTGATGATGACGACCTGTTATCAGTTCTATTTCCCATAAATAATATTGTTTATAGTGTGCTATTATTTTATACTCCAATACGGCTCTTTTACTATTGGGTGTCATGGCATGCTTAATATACGATATATTTTTTGATTCATTGCGAACCAGATAATGCTCCAGTGTACCTTCTTTTTTTTCAGGAGAATTAGCAGTTATTGCCCAATATTTTTTTTGAATTTCATGTTTTTGTAACATTTCGTTTAGTCGTGCCAGTGATTTCCCTGTCTTGGCAAACAGTACCAATCCACTGACAGGTCTATCGATGCGATGAATAACACCAAGAAAAACATTTCCGGGCTTATGATACTTTTGTTTAATATATTCCTTTACATATTCTTCCAGCGACAGATTATGTTCCTTGTCATGCTGAACAAGTTGACCGGGTTTTTTATTAATAATTATAAGATGATTGTCTTCAAAAAGAATATCGTCATCATCTATCATAAATTAATACTGTTCTTTATCGTTGGGAAAATCATTGTTTTTAACATCCGCAATATAGACACCAACGGCTGTCTTTATTTCATCATACAAATTCAAGTAGCGACGCAAAAAACGTGGTGAAAATTCAGTGGTTATGCCAAGCATATCGTGCAATACCAGTACCTGTCCATCTACGTTTTTCCCTGCACCAATGCCAATGACAGGCATTTTTACCGTTGACGCAACCCTTTCTGCCAAACTTGCAGGAATTTTTTCCAATACAAGACCAAAACAACCTGCATCATCGAGCAATGTAGCATCGTGGAGTAATTTTTCGGCTTCTTCCTCTTCGCGAGCACGTACAGCAAAAGTGCCAAACTTATAAATGCTTTGCGGAGTCAGTCCTAAATGTCCCATCACCGGAATGCCTGCCGAAATAATTCGCTGTACACTTTCTTTCACTTCTTCGCCACCTTCCAGTTTTACTGCCGATGCTCCTGTTTCTTTCATAATGCGAATAGCAGAACTCAACGCTTCTTTTGAGTTCCCCTGATACGTTCCAAAAGGCATATCTATAACTACCAACGCTCTTTTTACAGCACGTACTACCGATGCACCGTGATAAATCATTTCATTCAGTGTTATTGGGATGGTTGTATCGTATCCAGCCATAACATTGGAAGCCGAATCTCCTACTAAAATAACATCTATACCAGCATGGTCCAGTATTTTTGCCATGGAGTAATCATAAGCCGTTAGCATAGAAATTTTTTCACCACGCAATTTCATCTCTGATAAAACATGCGTAGTAACTTTTTTTACCGTTGGAAAATTCATTGTAAAAAAATTTATATCTTTGTCGCAAAGTTCAGTCTTTTTTATGAAAAGAAAAATAGCATTCTGTATTTTTTTGTTTTCGGTCTTATGTTGGAGTTGCAACAACGATTTTGATATCAATGATACATGGAAGGATAATACTATTGTTTATGGCATATTAAACAAAGCCGATTCATTACAGATAATACGTGTGTCAAAATCTTTTCTGGGCAAAGGAAATGCTTATGACATGGCACAAATATCCGACTCTATTTATTATAATAAGCCTGTTTCGGTTAAACTGGAAGAATGGCTTAATGGAAATTTGCATAAAACAATAATCTTACACAAGGATTCTTCTATGGCACGCGACAGTGGTGTTTTTGCTTATGATAAAAATTATTATTTTGTTACTTCTGAACTACTCAATACAAATGCTACCTATAAATTACTGGTTCAGGTAAACAACAAAACCGTAACGGGTGAAACAAATCTGGTGAATGATTTCTATATGGATGTCCCCAGTACTATTAATTTTTCTACCACAGGAACTATCAAAATAAAAATAACCTCTTCGCCTTATGCCCGTATTTACCAATCCTTTTTCAGATTTTACTATTATGAATTGACCTCTACCGATACCATTAAAAAATACATAGATTTCGTGCTTCCTACTTATATGACGACTACCATTGATGGTGGAGAAATATTTAATATTGAATATCCTGGAGCAAGGTTTTATGAATATGTTGCCAATACGATTCAATATAATAGTAATGTAATTAAACGATACGCCGCCAAAGGAAGTATAGTAATTTATGCTTTTGCTGGCAGCAATGAACTGTATGCCTACATGCAAGCCAGTGGACCTACTTCTGGTTTAGTGTTGGACAAACCTATCTATAGCAATATTGGTAATGGCATAGGGCTATTTACAAGTCGCATTTCTAAATATATGCCAGCAAAATCATTATCACAACGTACTGTTGATTCTCTGGCACAAGGTGTTTATACTAAAGACCTTCTGTTTCAAACATACTGGAACACTTCAACTGTGTGGGATAATTTCCCTTAACTTTTTGTCAATATTGTTTTTTTTATACTGACAAAATTTCAGGTTATTATAACTTTTCTTCTTTGGCACTGAGATTGTAATTCCTTATTCAAATTTTAAAAAACATTTTGTATGGGAAAAATTATTGGTATAGATTTAGGAACAACAAATTCTTGCGTTGCTGTAATGGAAGGTAACGACCCTGTTGTAATACCCAACAGTGAAGGGAAAAGAACGACACCCTCTATCGTAGCATTTTTAGAAAACAGTGAGCGAAAGGTAGGCGACCCTGCCAAACGTCAAGCCATTACCAACTCCAAAAAAACCATTTATTCCATAAAACGTTTTATGGGAAACAGGTTTGACGAAGTAAGCAAGGAAATGTCACGTGTACCTTATGAGGTTGTTAGAGGCGACAACAACACCCCTTTGATAAAAATCGGCGACAGAAATTATACGCCACAAGAAATATCGGCAATGATTCTTCAAAAAATGAAAAAAACAGCCGAAGATTATTTGGGACACGAAGTAACAGAAGCCGTTATCACGGTACCTGCATACTTTAACGATTCTCAACGTCAGGCAACCAAAGAAGCAGGTGAAATTGCGGGACTGAATGTACGCCGTATTATCAATGAACCCACTGCTGCCGCATTGGCTTATGGACTTGACAAACGCAGCAAGGACATGAAAATTGCCGTTTATGACCTCGGGGGTGGCACCTTTGATATTTCCATTCTTGAATTAGGCGATGGCGTTTTTGAAGTAAAAAGTACTAACGGCGATACACACCTTGGTGGTGATGATTTTGACCATCGGGTAATTGACTGGCTTGCCGATGAATTTAAAAAAGAAGAAGGCATTGACCTTCGCAAAGACCCTATGGCATTACAACGCTTAAAAGAAGCAGCCGAAAAGGCTAAAATTGAACTTTCCAGTTCTTCTTCTACCGAAATTAATTTGCCTTATATTATTCCTGTTGATGGAATACCCAAACATCTTGTAAAAACATTAACTCGTGCCAAATTTGAACAATTGATAGATGACCTTGTTCGAAATACGGTTGAACCCTGCCGCAAAGCATTAAGCGATGCCGGTATGACACCCAAAGATATTGATGAAGTAATACTGGTAGGCGGCTCTACCCGTATTCCCATGGTTCAGAAAACAGTGGAAGATTTCTTCGGAAAAGTGCCTTCCAAAGGGGTTAATCCAGATGAAGTAGTGGCTGTTGGTGCTGCTATTCAGGGTGGTGTTTTGACAGGTGAAGTAAAAGATGTGCTTTTACTTGATGTAACTCCACTTTCGCTTGGTATCGAAACATTGGGTGGCGTAATGACCAAACTGATAGAATCGAATACGACCATTCCTACACGCAAAACCGAAACCTTTACAACGGCTGCCGATAACCAGACATCCGTTGAAATTCATGTATTGCAGGGTGAACGTGCTATGGCAAAAGACAATAAAACCATTGGACGTTTTCATCTCGATGGCATCCCTTCTGCACCACGCGGCATTCCACAAATAGAAGTATCGTTTGACATCGATGCCAATGGCATTTTAAATGTTTCCGCTAAGGATAAGGCAACAAACAAACAACAAAGCATACGTATTGAAGCCTCTTCTGGGCTTACGGACGATGACATTAAACGTATGAAGCATGAAGCCGAAGCCAATGCCGAAACAGACCGTAAAACAAAAGAACGTATTGATAAAATCAATTCTGCGGACAGTATGATTTTCCAAACGGAAAAACAACTGAAGGAATTTGGCGACAAAATACCTGCCGACAAACGTTCCGAAATAGACAAAGCACTTCAGCAATTAAAGGATGCTCACAAAAAAGAAGACCTTGATGCCATAGACAAGGCAATGAAAAAACTGAACGACGTGTTCCAGAAAGCCAGTGAAGAAATGTATAAAAATACAGGTCAACAACAAAATGAGCAGTATGAACAAACCAGTAACGCCAATTCTTCATCGCAATCCAAGTCCGATGCTGAAGTTACTGATGCCGATTTTGAAGAAGTAAAATAATACCGACTTGCTAACAAGTTCATTAAAACCATTCGCTTCGCTTTTGTTTTAAAACTGTTAGTCTGTCGGCATCTCGTCATTGCTGACGAGACAAAATTCATTTCATTCTTTTGTGAGCGGTTTGGTATAAAATAAAAAAAGAGTTTCCCCGCTCCGATAAGAGCAGAATAAGTGTTGAAAACTTTTTTAAAATAAAATTTGGTGGAATGAAAAAAAAAGTTATACCTTTGTTAAAGATATTTAATTTTAAACTGAATGTTTAGTTCAAAAAGTGACATAATCCTCTTTATTAAGAATAAAAAATATTGAAAATTATAGAAGTAAATATTACAGCAGATACCATATATAATTATTTATATGCACCTGTCAGCGTACCATCAACTCCAATGGAAACGATTATTGTAAACGGTATATGTAATATGACTACTTATAATGGTAACCCTGCGCATCTTTCTGAAATATTATATCACGATAGCGACAATGTTCATCTTTTACCCTATAATATTTATTTGCAGGATAAATTGGGAGGCTCAGGTTTAAACAAAACCATAGAATATTGGTTTTATCACCGGCAGGATGGAAGTATTATCAATGAAAACGATTTAACCCTATATAATATTTTCCCAAATCCCGCCCATGTTATTATTTATTTTCATTTACTGGGAATGCCATATTCCTTAATTGTACGAAATATATTAGGGCAATCTGTTATGCAGGAAATCCCTAATAATTATTCTGTAAATATATCGGCTTTAAAAAGCGGGATGTATTTCTTAGAGATGCATTAAAACAACAATCGGATTATAATAAAAATGGTTAACCCTTAAAAATCAAATGCATATGAGAATAAAGTTTAACTACATACTTACTCTTATACAATTTACATATCTCGCTATATTATTGGAAGGAGTATGCTGCCAGGCGCAAAACAACCCAGATATTAAGCGCACCATGCATTGGTATTTCGGCTATGGCGCCGGTCTGGATTTTACTAGCGGAAGCCCGGTTGCTGATACTACAGGTAAATCGGCCGGACCCGAGGAATGTTTTACCATGAGCGATACCTGCGGTTATCTTTTATTTTATGGCGCCGAAGATTCAACAAATAGCAAACTGATTATCTGGACAAAAAACCATACGATAATGCAAAATGGTATTTTAACCTCTTGTTGCAATCCCACACAAACCGTTTGTGTACCACAACCCGGGAATGATTCATTATTCTATGTTTTTTATACTCATCAAGGAGGTACGCTGCTAGGAAAATTGCTATATGCAATTATTAATATAAACAAGAATAATGGATATGGTGAAGTAATTTCATCAGATAATGTTTTGATAGATTCGTTAAGCACAGAAAAAGCTGCAGCCACACGACACTGTAATGGTATTGATTATTGGATAGCAGGTAAAGACATCGGAAATTGGTTTCCAAGTGCAAACCAGCTTAAAGTTTGGTTATTGACAGAAAATGGCTTGAATACAACACCGATTGTTTCTACCCCTGGAAATATAGGTTGGGAAAATGGAGATGGCTATTTCAGGTTTTCACCCGATGGTTCAATGGCGGCTGTATCATATGTGAGTCAAACAACTTTTTATATAAAGGATAGTAGTTATTTTGAAATTTATAAGTTTAATAATTGTACAGGAGTATTTTCAAATCCTATTACAATTCAATTTCCCCAACCTTACGGGCTGAGTTTTTCACCCGATAATTCTAAACTTTATGTTAGTTGCGCAGATGGCATATTGTATGGTGGGCTGGATACTGCTTATATTAAACAATATGATTTAAGTATATATAATCAATCAGATATTTTGGCATCTACTGTTGTTATTAAAAAAGGACCTATTGGTAATACATTTCAATTAGGATTAAATAGTAAAATATATGTAGCAGGTTTTGATACTACAATTATGAATATGGGAAGAAATAAAATTGGAATAATTAATGACCCAAATTCTAATGGAACAACTTGTAATTATTTGCCCCAACAAATTGATCTTATAGGGAAATCATTACTTTATGGGTTACCATATTGGCCGGATAACTATTTCAGTAGTTTTAATTATACTCATTGTGAAGCCGACGTTGTTAATGCAGTACCTTTTCAGGATAAAATAAATATTTATCCTAATCCCTGTACTGAATTTATTAATATTGAAAGCGAACAATTAATAAATTGCCAAATATCAATTAAAGATATTATGGGGAATACACTGCTTTGTAAAAAAACGAATGAAACAATAGAAACAATTGACACAAAACAATTACATACAGGCATCTATTTTATTCAAATAAAATCAAATAATCATTTTATTAACCTTAAATTTTTAAAACAATGAAAAGAAAAATTATCATTCAGGCTGTGTTTTTCACAGCATTAATTGTGCTGTTGCAGGATGCAATAGCGCAAAACGGTATGGACTATGCCGGAATTATAACCGCTCATTATTCCCGTCTTAGGAGGGTTGGTCCAGGCTCAGGTTCTATTCTTAATAATGAACTTGCCTTAGGAGTATATACAGCGGATATATATCCAAAATCTTTACTTGAGGTAAATTCAAACACTAATTATTTACCTTTTATGCATCCAAACATTGTTACACGTGGCGAAGTATTTCGTACCGATTGCCCTAATACAAACACTGCATTCTGGCGTATGTACAGAGGAGGGATAGAAATAGCAAATTTTTCCTGTCCCGTTTTAAGCATAACAGGTGGAACAAACGATTTGGTTGTTGCAACTCCTAATAAAGGGAGTAATATTCTTTTAAGCACAGCCGGACATTCGCGTATGGTTATAACCGATTCTACAGGCTTTGTTGGTATTGGTACGCTATCTCCCAAAACCAAACTCGAAGTTGCCGGTGGCGATATTTCCGTTACCGCTATTGGCTCAGGCATTATTCTTAAAGCCACCAATGGCGAAAACTTTTATCGTATTACTGTTGATAATTCCGGCAAACTGGCAACAGAACGCGTTACTAATCTTTAAAATAGTAAGAGAGATGGTTATGAAAACAATTTTACATTATGTATTTGTAGGCGAGAATGCCGGTAGCATATATGAATTAACAACAGTTCATAACTTTTTTTTGTATGTATAAAAAATTTTTTGTAAATTTGCCACAAAATATTACTTGCATATTTAAAGTAATTAAAAACAAACTAATATGAAAAGAAAATTATATACACTGTTTCTTATACAATTAGCCATTCTCCCTATACTGTGGGAAGAGATGGATTGCCAGGCACAAAACAACCCTGACATTAAGCGCACCATGCACTGGTATTTTGGGCAAAAGGCTGGAATTGATTTTTCTACAGGTACTGCTGTGGCTGATACTAATGGACAACTTGATTTAGGCTCATCACTTGGATGTGCAACAATTTCAGATACAGTTGGAAATCTTTTATTTTATACAGATGGACAAAGTGTTTATAATAAAAATCATCAAATAATGAATAATGGAAACGATTTATATTCGTATGGTTCATGTCACCAAAGCAGTATAATTATACCAAAACCAATGTCTACTAATATTTATTACATATTTACAACAGATGGTTTTGAACATGGGGGTAGTTTAGGATTAAGATATACAATAGTTGATATAAATGCTAACAATGGTTTAGGGGATGTTATTGAAAAAAATATATTATTGTTTAATCCAAATTCTGAAATATTAGCATCTATAAAACACAAAAACTGTCAGGATATTTGGGTCGTTGCACATGAAAGATACAATAATTGTTTTCGTTCTTATTTGGTTACAAAATTTGGCGTTGACACAAATCCGGTAATAAGCTGCATAGGACATGCCGGACAATATTCTCCGTATGGATATATGTTAAAATTTTCTCCCGATGGTAGTAAAGCAGTTTCTACGGCCCCAGCTCCTTATGATTCAGTATTTGAACTAACAGGTATGTATTATATCGATTTACTTAATTTCAACAACACATCTGGATTATTCACAAACTTAATTACAATACAGACCGATACATTTATTGGCGGTTTAAGTTTTTCTCCTGATAATAATAAACTATATATTTTTTCTTCAAATGTATGGGTAAACCCTAGTAGAGTTTATCAATTTGATGTCTCAATATGGGATTCATCTGTTATTTCATTAACAAAAATAATAATAATTCCTCCAAATTCCATATATGGATTTGGAGATTTCCAAATAGCTCCAAATAATGAAATTTTTGTTGGAAAAGATACTGATTCTTCATATATTGCGATAATCCATAATCCAAATGCAACAGGATTGTCTTGTGATTTTGACATAGATGGTTTGTATTTAAATGGTAAAACTTGTGGGTACTCACTTCCTAATTTCATCGAAAGTTATTTTGATACGATTATTTGTTATAACAATATAAATAATGAATTATTAGAAAATAACGATAAAATTTCTATTTACCCAAATCCTTTTGATGATTGTACAACGATTGAATTATATACAGAATTTGAAATTAATAATGCTGAATTAGAATTGTATGACATGTTAGGCAATGAAGTATTTCAATCTAAAATTAATGCTCAAAAATTTATATTAAAAAGAAATAATTTATCGTCTGGTATTTATTTATTAAAAATTAAATTAGATAATAATCAAATATACAATAATAAACTAATTATTAATTAACAAAAACAAATCAACATGAAAAATTCAATTAAATCGGGAATGTGTATCACTATTGCGTTACTGTCCCTCAGCATTAGTTCTGTTTTTGCCCAGTGGAACTGGACACCAACCCCATGGAATGATAGATGGGGACAAACAAATAATCCAGCATTAAATTGGAATGATATTAAAGCAATCGGCGTTGGCGATTTTACAGGTTTTAATTCACACCCAGATGCCGCTTTACATATTAATACTAATTTCCTTACACCAACAGCACATGTTGGTTTATTTTTTACACCGGGCGAAGTATTCCGTACCGATTGTCCTGCCGGTTTAAATACATGGTGGCGGCTTATGCGAAATGGAGCAGAAGTGGGCAATATTTTCAGTAATGCTACTGCGGGTATTAATGGTAACAATTTTTCCATTCAGGCTTCTACCCATGATATTACATTTCATACGCAACCCATAATCAGTGGCACAGGCATGGAGCGTATGCGTATTGTAGGTGTAAATAGAACCTTATTTGCCCCCAATGCTGTAACTACGTACCCTGTAACGGAAGGCAATACAGGTATTGGAAATGCGAGTCCGCTTTCAAGATTACAGGTCGGAACGGATGTATCTAACACGGGAGGTGGTTATAGAGACTGGATGTACACAGGTACATTCTATAATAATGCCAATGACAATATGTATGTAGGGTTAAGAGTTCTTAGTCCTGATGTTACCGATGCCATTATCAACTGGGGGAACAATCCTGCTCCTGGCAGCACTGGCGACAGACTGCGGTTTGTATTTACCTCTTTAATAGCAGCAGGCTTAAATGCAAGCGATGCAAATGGTCTTGAAATAGCACGCATGATAACCGACGGCAACATACCGCATACGGGTATTGGCGATTTTGAAACGCCTGTAGAAGACCCACGCAACACGCTCGATGTACAGGGGAACACCGTTATAGGTACAGGTTATGCAGGCAATGCCAATACACCTGCACCGCAAGACGGCTTGTTGGTTTTTGGCAATACAGGCATGGGCATGCTGTTTAATAATACTCTTATACCCAAACGGCGGTTAGATATTGTGGATGAAAAGGATGGACCTCAGTTAAGACTGACACAAACATTAAATGCCAATATAAACGATGGTATATTTACCGATTTTCACACCGATAATAATGGGAATTTAATGATACGTCCATCCCATAATTTAACACCCATGAATGTTGGGATAGACCACCCCAGCAATACTGCGCTTCTTGCACAGTTGGATGTCAATGGAAATGGATGTTTCAGAAATATGCCTCCTACTACCCAACCGTATAATCAGGTTCTTATAGATAACCAGGGTGTTTTATGGAAGGGACCGGTAAGTACAGGCGGCACTACGTTGGGCAATTCCTGCGGTGCAACTCCAAACAATCCATTATCCGGTGACTGGGAAATACCGTTGAATCAGCACAATTTCTATTTCTCGGGAAATCATCAGGGTTCAACTGTTAATAATGTAATTATTGGTAATAATTGTGGTTATTCTACAATGGCAAAACTTGATGTGTATCAAAATTCCGGAATTAATGGCACTATTGGATTATATATAGAAAATAAAGATAATGCCGGTGGATTATTTTCTTTAAATCCTGTTATCGGTATAAAGAGTATTGTTTCTCACAATAATTTACATCCTTGGACGAATAATGTATTTAAAATTGCTGGTTGGTTTGAATGTAGTCCGGGTTGGTTTCCTGTACAATCAACTACTGTTGGTCTTTCTCAATTTGCAATTTTTGTTCCTCAGAACGGTGGAATGGTAAGTATTGGGTTTCCTTATCCTTCTGCATTTTATAACAATGTAGAATTTGCAGTTAATGGTAGTTTTTTATCTACGAATAATATTATTTCAATTGGCTCAACATCACCTTCTGATATGAAATTAAAAAAGAATATAAATTATTTTAATAATGGGATAGATATAATTAAAAAAATTCATCCCATTACATTTAATTATAACGGTGCGGCATATTTTGATACAAGTAAAATTATTATTGGTGCAAATGCTGATGAAGTAGTATCATTCGCACCTTATGCTGTTGATACATTAAAATTACAATTATATCCATCTGACACTACGTTAACTGATGTGTTAGGAATTAATAATAACGCTATTCTTTATACTTCCATCAATGCCATTAAAGAGTTGGATTCTATTACTACTTCCTTATCTGGCAGAATAGATACTCTTACATCGGATGATGACTGGTACAAGGTAGGCACTACAGTAGCACCTGCCAGTATTTATGATGATAAATATACCTTTGGGAATACATATATAAATGTGCCTGTTCCGTATTTCAGCCTATATCCGTATGTACGTTTTGCATCCTTTCAGAACACAGGCTTGCTAGACCAAAACTCTAATTCCATGATGTCTATAGCGGGGCGTTTTCATAATGAATATGCCCATGAGCAGGATGCAAGTGCCGAATATGGATTGTTCAGCACGGCACAGGGCAATGGATGCAATTACAGGTCGGCACGCAACTATGGCGGTTATTTTAAAGCTAAAAATGCACGAAACAATTTTGCAGGTTATTTCGAAGCAAACAGTTCCTGTACCTATGCTATGAGTTATGGCGTATATTCTGTGGTTACACCCGGTGCGGGCTTTGCAGGCTTTTTTGACGGTGATGTTGAAATTACAGGCAACGAAACAAAACTTTCGGATGTACGCTTTAAAACTAATATAACTCCTGTATCGTCGGCATTGAATATTATCGAACAACTTAAGCCGGTTAAGTTTAATTTTGTCTCGCAACAGGGCGTATCGTTACCTTCGGGCAATCAATACGGCTTAGTAGCCCAAGAAGTGGAACCCGTTTTACCCGAGGTGGTTACCGACGAACTAATCCCCGCAAAATACGATTCACTGGGCAATATGATTTCCGATACCATACATTTTAAGGGTTTAAATTATAATGCTTTTATACCCATTGCCATAGAAGGCATAAAGGAACTCAAACACGAAAACGACAGTTTGAAGCAAATCATACAGAACTACGATTCCCGGATTAGCGCTATAGAAAATATGTTGTCGGAATGCTGCTCGCAAAATAAATCTACCACGGTTACCGTAACTATTGATACGCGTCCTTTAGCGATTCCCGTTCACAACACAACGCTCAACCAGAATCATCCCAACCCGTTCAAAACTATTACTCTGTTCTCGTATCACTTAGGCGAAAGTGGTTATACCGAACTTATAATAGAAGATATGTACGGTCATGTGGTTAAATCGCTTGTAGGCGAAAATGAAAACGAAGGCGATTACAGCGTGGAATGGGATGCCAGCGAACAACCCTCCGGTTTATATTTCTATACATTAAAGGTCAATAGCAAAGTGTTGGTCAAAAAAGCCATAAAAATAGAATAAACTATCATATTTCACTTGCATCGGATGTTTGTAATCGTCATTATGTAAGGAAATTCAATATTCATGTGGGATTGCTTCATTTTTTCTAAGTTTTTGAATTTCTTTAATTAATAGAATATCAATGATTTATTAAATAGTCGTCCCTTAAAAACCACTTAACCTATTAAACATGAATTATATAATATTGTTTTTATAAGAAATTATACCGACTTGCTAACAAGTTCATTAAAACACGCAGACAAAATTCATTGCATTCTTTTGTGAGCGGTTTGGTATAAAATCAGAACTCCTGACCCATATATTGATAATCAATATTTTTGTAAATTTGTGCCGC
>CAYSIN010000044.1:0-22705 GCA_964431135.1 uncultured Bacteroidales bacterium | reverse complement strand
TTGCCTGCACACAAAACTTCGACTAGCACTCAATTTTTTATTTTTAAAGACTTCGACGAGCAGAGAATGGAAAGATTTATGTAAAGAAGTGGCTGCATGGTGAGATTGCTCCGCTACGCTCGCAATGACGAGAGGGGGTGAATAGTTACATATTTTTTCTTCAGGAGTTTGGTTTTTTCTGAGTTCTCGAGATAATTGGTTATGTGATTGGAGGAACTCACCTCCTAACCCCCTCTCTTTTGTAAAGAGAGGGGGAATAAAAAGGGGAGAGTTCAGGTTTCTCACGCTCGGCGAAGTCTTGTGTGCCGAATATTGAGTACAGGCAGACTTCGTCGTAATTTATTATTTCAAAAAATGGCATAACCTGTTGTCATCATTTTTGGTTTGCACAACTATACGCTATTTTTTGCTTAGTTTGAGCACTAACTTTTATTCCGACGAAGTTAGCCACTACACTTGCCGGCACACAAAACTTCGACTAGCACTCAATTTTTTATTTTTAAAGACTTCGGCGAGCAGAGGTAGGAACTACTATTTATTCAAAAAAATTTATTTTAATTCCTCCATATATTTTTCAAGTTTTTGAATCCGTTCCTTTAAAATTTGAATTTCCGTATTTGTATCAGGTGAATAATAAGTCCTTGAAATATTAACAACTATTTTGCCACTTTCATTGTTAAGTTCACTTAATGAAAATCCAATAATGGGTCCTGGACTGATAGCTTTCATACCGTAACCTGGTCTATTGGAAGAGGTGATAGGATCACCAGGTTTAATAACACCATTCTCTGTAGTTGCCAAAACTCTTACTCTCCCTACTAATGCAATAGGAGACCCTTTGTCTCCATCTCCCTTTGGGTCCAATTCATTCATAATTTGAGAAAGTCTTTTTTCAACATTTTCTAATTTAATTTGCATACTATTTACCTGCTCTTCATTATCATTATGTTTACTCAACTCCTCTAATAAATTATCTCTTTCCTTTAATAATGCTTTACGTTCTTCTTTGAATCTTTCAGCATCTTCCACTGGTCCTAACCATATACCTGGATTTTCCGATTTCACACCAATTAAATTTGGGTCATATGCTTCTGATGAAATTTTAATTCGTATGTTTGTAGGGTTATCCGACGGATTTGAAAGTGAAACCAATGCACCATCGGGAATTTTTCCATCATCCGGATATATCTCAGCTAAATCATAATAATCCCATGCATATACATCGCCTGAAAACCAACCAGCCCAATCCTGTCCTGTGTTATAACATTCACCCACAACGCCAGCATCCCCGGCACCACTGTTGTTTTCTGCATAACCATAAACTCCTGTATTTTTATCTGAACCTAAGCACCCAGTTCCATAACCATATACCCCATAATGGAATCCAGATGTAGATCCGCCCTGATATCCATAAATTGCTATAGTTCCACTTGTCGAGTTGACATGTAGCTTATAAGAAGGGCTTGGCGTCCCTATACCCACATTTCCATTACTTAATACTCTTACCCATTCCGTATTATTAGTTCTAATAACCAAATCCTGTGCATCAGTAGTACCTAAAAAATTAGTAGCGGGAGATGTTCCGCTATTACCTAATAGCATCCATGCTTCTTTGGTAGTGGCAACACGTACCCAGTTGGGGGCGGCTGCAGTACCTGCATTATAGTAATACCCTGCTGTCCCCCATGAAGCACCTGTATTATAAACCAACAATGATTTTGTTGGACTTGGTATGGTTGCTGCATCACCTTGACCTGTTAACGCTATTCGTGGTATCAGTAAACCTTTATCTGTAAAATCTACATCCAAGCCGGCACTGGCATTGGGAGGATTACCGGTGCCATTAATCCCTACATTTTGCGCTGTAGTAAAAAAGAGGAATTACACTAATAATTAAAAATATAACTTTTTTCATAACCGTATTATTTTTTATTTATTATCAATGGTTTAGTCATTATATGCGTTGTTGACATCCATGCTACTAAATAAACTCCATTGCTTAGCGTCTGCGTTTCTAACGGTAAAGTGTAAGGTGAAACTTGCAATTCAATGTTTTTATTTAACAGTTGGCGACCCGTTGCATCGAACACACATAAACGATAATTGGTTTTTTCTTTCCCCTTTACCCATAAAAAGGCTTCTGACGATGCCGGGTTGTTTAAAATAATAAAATCTTCCTCTGAACTTTGTGATGAAGTACAATTAACAGATATGGGTTGATACATCTGCTCATTTCCATCAAAATCGGTTTGTCTTAAACGATAATAAACAGTACCGTCTGAAGGTTTATCTATGAACTGATATGTTTCCGTTGTATTGCTGTTACCATTTCCATCAACTGTAGTTAATAATTGATAAGTAAATGCATTTATCGATTTTTCCAAAGTAAAATATTGATTATTGATTTCACTGGCAGTAGTCCATGTTATTATTACCTTATCATCAGCACAGGTTGCACTGAAACTGGTCAATTCTACAGGTAACGGTTTATCGGTACTGGCAAGTGTTATTAAAATATAATTGAGCATAATCGCATTATTGGTAGTAGTACTGTTTACATAGTCACTACCAGCCGTAACAGTTGTAGGACGAGGCTCCCAATAAACAGGATTAGTAGAACCGTTCCAATACTGTACCTGTTGAAACATTTGCAGATTTGCTTCGGTATGGCTGTTCAACTCTGGATTGGTACCACCTCCAAAATAGTAAAAATTGTTAACGGTAAGTTGACTTATAGTAACAGGCTCAATCTTATAATATCTAAAAATGCTGTAGTTGCCCGTAAAACTTCCACTTCCCTGTTGACGCAGATGTCCGCGAATAATTTTTGTATTATTGCCAAGGGCAGCAGCAGGAGTAAAATTAAGCCCAAGATTGGCAACATTACCCGATGGATTATCGCGAAAAGTATAAATAGTACCTGTTCCAAGACCATCGCTGGTACCATCGGTCGCTTTAATACGCTTATCGAAGGTTTCGTTAGAAATGGTGGAGGTCGCTTGCACCAAATAAACATTAGCATTTCGTAAGTCAAAATCACCATCGTTCATCGTAAGGGTATATTCAATTTTCTGATTGATGGAAACAAAGGCACCGGGACCACTATTGTTCATCGTCAGGTTTTCAAAATCAGTTAAATGACTTCCGCCAATTTCCTGAAGTGTTGTTCCCTTAAAAACAACCGAACCCGTACTGTTTATACTTGTAAATGCATCGGTAGTACTATTATTAATCCAATTCCCTTCTAACGAAATGGTTCCATCAGATTTAAAATAACCCGCACCTTGATTGGTAACACGTCCATTGGCATTACCGTCCACATACATATTCGCACCCGTATTCAAAATAATATAACCTCCATTGTTTATTAATCCCACCTGTGCATGAAGCAAAACAGGTTCAAGAAAAAACAACAAGAACAACCATTTTTTCATATAACCAAAATTTGTTCAATTTTACGCAAAGTTACGCAAAGGGTTACCTATTTTTAAATTTATTTTTCAACCATCTATATTTTTATTTTTCAATATTTTATACCAAACCGTAAAAAAAAAATTCAAAATATACATCCACGTTATAAACGAGGACGAGAAAGCAGTTTTGCACGGGATATTCCTTTTACCTTTTACCTTTTACCTTTTACCTTTTACCTTTTACCTTATTTTCATACCATTTTGCATAGTGCTGGTAGTTTTGTGCAATACGTTCCACTTGTCCTTTTAGCAATTCGGGGTTAATATCCTTAACTTTTTTGGCTGGAATGCCGGCATACACACTCCCTTCTTCCACAGTGGTACCTTCGAGCAGGACGGCTCCTGCGGCAATAAGGCTATGGCTGTGAATAATGCAATTGTCAAGTACAATAGCCCCTATTCCTATAAGTACGTAATCATGAATAGTACAGCCATGCACTACGGCAGCATGAGCAATAGAAACATTATTTCCTATATTTACCGGATATTTCTGATACGTACAATGAATAATAGCACCATCCTGAATATTGACGTTGTTTCCTATTTTAATATAATGTACATCGCCGCGTAAAACAGCATTAAACCAAACACTACAGCCATCGCCCATAGTTACATCACCTATGAGGGTAGCGTTATCGGCAAAAAAACAATCGTTCCCCCATTGCGGCTTTTTATCCAATACAGAAATTACAAGTGCCATGGTTAGTTCTCTATTTTTTTAACTTCTTCTTTTAATTGTTGAATAATGTAAAGAAGCAAATCTTTTGCATTTTTCATTAGTTTGGGAATTCGTTCGGTTTGCTCTTCATTTTTAGCCAGATAATATATTTGCTGTATAATTTCTTCTACCTGTTTCATAGAAAGGTAAGCCAGCGATGGCTTCATTTTGTGTGCAATGGCTGCAACCTTTTCCCAATCTGCTTTTAGTGTGTAATCTTCCAGTTGTTGCAGTTCTGTGGTGGATTTATCAATAAATACCGTTAACATTTTAATCACGGCACTTTTTTGATTTTTGGTGATACTGTTCAAAAGAGTGAGATTATAAAACTTATCGTGTGCTTCATGCTCTATCATATCTGCCGTATCGGCATGATTACCGTTGCCGGTAAGCGCTGTTTGATTATGTCCGAGTGCATGCATAATTTTTTGAAAAAGCAATTGCGATTTGAACGGTTTTGAAATAGTATCGTTCATGCCGGCTTCCAGATATTTTTGATGTTCACTCACATAAGCATTGGCTGTAACGGCAATAATCGGAATAGCGTTTAACGGTGGCTTCATTTCCTTACGTATATAGTGAGTAGTGGCAAGTCCATCCATCTCGGGCATGTAAATATCCATTAAAATCACATCAAAGGGCTGCTCGTTTAACTGTTCAATTACTTGCTTGCCATTATCAACGCAGGTAATTTTTAATCCCCATTCTTCGAGCATAGAACGAATAACCATTTGATTAAACGGTTGGTCTTCGGCAACCAGAACCTTAATGTTTTCAATGGAAGGAGTAAAATTAATAAAGGGTGAGGCATCAATGTTTTCGGTCAGTTCAGACATTTGACCCAAAGGAAGTGTCAGGTCAAAACTCATAATAGTACCCACCATAGGCTCGCTTTCAATTATCAATTTGCTGCCCATCAATGCTATCAAGTTATAAGCGATAATCAATCCTATACCAAAATCGCCATTGCAGGGATTGGAAACAGGGCTTTTGCGTTTGCAGTTTTCAAGAATACTGTTAACGGTTGTAGCATCCATACCTCTTCCTGTATCGGCAATGGAGAAATGGATGTTGATACTGTTCTTGTGATACTGCAGTGGTTTAATGTTGATTTCAATTTTCCCATTATCGGTAAATTTGACGGCATTGTCCACTAAATTCTGCAAAATTTGTGATAATCGCAGCGCATCTCCTTTCAAAACCAAATCCTGTCCATACGAAACATAATCGCAAATAATTTCAATGCCTTTGTTATAGGCTTTATAATATTGCTGATTAATAACCTGAATAACCGTATCTTTTAAACTGAATGATTTATTTTCAAGAACAAGTTCTCCTTTTTCAATTTTTGAAATATCGAGCAGTTGATTGGCAATCAGCATAAGTTGTTCGGAAGAGCGGGTAATGACATTCAAATAGTTGAATTGATTTTTATTCAAATCTGTTTTCAGCAAAAGTTCAGTCATGCCTGAAATAGAACTTAATGGAATTCGTAATATATAAGACAAATTGGTAAGAAACGCTGTTTTGGCTTCGTTGGCATTTTCTGCTTTACGTTTGGCAATGGCAATAGTTTCCTGTGCTTCCTTTCGTTCTTTTAAATCGCGAATACTCCATAACAGCATTTGCTTTCCACTCCATAGTACTTTGGAAATAACTGTTTCGGCAGGAACAACCTCCTTATTACTGGTGATAATAGGGAATAAAACCCTAGAAGTAGATGTATCGTTCATTTCGTTTATGAGATTCTTGATATCAAAAGAAAGTTCTTCTGGAAACAGTTGATAAATAGACAATGTATAAACTTCTTCTTCCAAATAGCCTGTTTTTTGACAAAGGAGATGATTAAAATAAATGATTTTACCGTCTTTATTGGTAATAATTAGAATATCGTGCTGACTTTTAAAAATACTTTCAAAATTCTGTTGTTTTTCGGTAATTTCGTTTTCAAATTCTATACGCCCAATAATGCCGCCTATTTTATAACTGGCACCTTCGATGGTATGCATCACGTATTTGGAGGGCGATGTGTCCTTTTTGCCAAGAAGCAACATACATCCAACGATATCACCATTGAGCCGTGTGGGTGAAACAATAAACCAGGGTGCATCAATCAGGTAAGCAGATAATTTAAAATAATCGTGCTCATTGGGTAACGGTATTTGTTGTGTAGTACCTGTTAACACTAACGAAGATTCAGGCGAAACAGCATTAAATTCTATTTTCCCTTTTAGGTAATTTTCAGAAAAGTGAAGTACATTATCCAGCAATAGATTTCCATCAGACTTAAAATGAAAAAACGCACCACCCTGAATTTCTTCCAACTGAACCAGATGGTTTATTACAATACCAAAAGCGACATCCAATGGCATGGCATTTGACAAGTCGCGTGCAATCGCATTTTGCATGGTAAATAATTGCGATACCTTGTTTTCTAATTTTGTATTAGCCATTTCTACAAATTTTTGGCTAAAAATAATTCTTTTTTATTACATAAAAAAATTTTTTTATGTAATAAATTCCTAGCACTAAATAAAACTACGGTGCTACTTGCGGTTAAAAGAATATCAGAATTCATCTCGTCATTACTGACGAGACAAATATCAAAATTAAAATTTAAAAAAATAGCACACAGATTACACAGATGTAATGGATTAAAACTGATAAATAAATATTTACAAATCTGCTTCATCATTTTCACAACTTGTCTCGGCATCCCGTCAGAATGACGAGATGACAAGATTTTCACATTTTCACATTTCCACATTTTCTCATTCTCACATTTTCACATTTTCTTTTGCGTTCTTTGCGTTTAATTTAACTCTATGTACTTTTTTATATTTTCACATTAAAAAAACAGTTATCTTTGCTAATCTTTTTAAACATAATTGCATTATGGGCATAAACGACATTTTAGGAAAGTTTTTCAAAAGCAAATCGAACAAAGATATTGAAGAAATTCAACCAATGGTAACATCTATCAATAAAATATATCAAACCCTTCAGCAGGTTTCTAACGATGAATTAAGAAGCAAATCGCAAGCGTTAAAAAAGCAGGTTAGAGATGTTTTTTCGGAAGATGAAATAAAAATAGATGAACTCAAAACCAAAGCCGAAAGTGATGATATTACATTGGAAGAAAAAGAAAAACTGTATGACACCATCGAAAAAATAGAAAAGGACATTCAAGATAAAATTGAAAATGTATTATGGGAAATATTGCCCGAAACCTTTGCTATAGTTAAAGAAACAGCCCATCGGTTTGTGGAAAATGAAAAACTGGTAGTTACAGCCACCGACTTTGACCGTAACATTGCAGCCCGAAGAAAAAGCGTCGTTATAGAAGGTGATAAGGCTATCTGGCTAAATCATTGGATTGCTGGCGGAAATGAAATTACATGGGATATGGTTCATTACGATGTGCAACTAATTGGTGGCGTAGTTTTACATCAGGGTAAAATTGCAGAAATGGCTACCGGTGAAGGAAAAACAGTAGTTGCTACCTTGCCAGTTTTTCTGAATGCACTTGCAGGTAAAGGTGTTCATATTGTTACAGTCAACGATTACCTTGCCAAACGTGATAGCGAATGGATGGGACCTATATACGAATTTCATGGATTAAGTGTAGATTGTATAGACAAATACCAACCCAATTCTCCTGAACGCAGAAATGCCTATATGGCAGACGTTACTTTTGGCACCAACAACGAATTTGGCTTTGATTACCTACGCGACAACATGGCTATCAGCCCCGACGACTTGGTTCAGCATGGACATAACTACGCCATCGTGGATGAAGTGGACTCTGTACTTATAGACGACGCTCGCACACCTTTAATTATCAGTGGACCTGTTCCCAAAGGTGAAGACCAACTGTTTATGGAATTGAAACCCAAAGTAGTAAAACTGGTAGAGGCTCAAAAAAATCTGGTAAATGATTTATTAAATCAGGCAAAAAAATTAATTCAAAGCGGTGATACGGCAAACGGTGGCATTAAGTTATTGAAAGCATTTAAAGGGCTACCAAAAAATAAGGCACTCATCAAATTTTTGAGTGAACAGGGCATAAAATCGCTCATGCTCAAAACAGAAAATGTTTTTCTTCAGGACAATGCTAAAAGAATGCCTGAGATAACAGATGAATTGTTTTTTGTGATTGATGAAAAGCAAAATTCCGTTGAAATGACCGATAAAGGCATTGACCTGATTACCTCGTCGTCTGATGACTCTAAAATGTTTATTTTGCCCGACATTGGAACCGCTATTGCCGATATAGAAAAGGCAAACATGGACAACGAACAGAAACTAAAAGCCAAAGACGACCTGTTGCGTGATTATGCCATTAAAGCCGAACGTATTCATACCATCAATCAATTGCTCAAAGCATATAGCATGTTTGAAAAGGATGTGGAATATGTAGTAATGAACAATGAAGTAAAAATTGTCGATGAACAGACAGGACGTATTCTCGAAGGTCGCCGCTATTCCGATGGACTCCATCAGGCAATTGAAGCCAAAGAAAGTGTAAAAGTAGAAGCAGCCACGCAAACTTTTGCCACCATTACATTACAAAATTATTTCCGCATGTATCATAAACTTGCTGGTATGACAGGTACTGCCGAAACCGAAGCCGGTGAATTTTGGAACATTTATAAATTGGACGTAGTGGTTATTCCTACCAATGTGCCCGTAATTCGAATAGATTATGAAGATAAAATTTATAAAACAAAACGTGAAAAATACAATGCTGTTATTGAAGAAATTGTTGAATTGACTTCAAAGGGACGACCCATTCTGGTAGGTACAACATCGGTAGAAATAAGCGAATTGCTTAGCCGCATGTTAAAATTACGGGGTATAAAACACAATGTTTTGAATGCAAAACTTCATCAGCGTGAAGCAGAAATTGTTGCCGAAGCAGGTAAATCGAGTATTGTAACCATTGCGACCAACATGGCTGGACGTGGAACCGATATAAAACTAAGCAAGGAAGTGCGTGAAGCAGGCGGATTAGCCATTATAGGTACCGAACGTCATGAATCACGGCGTGTGGACCGTCAGTTGCGTGGACGTTCAGGACGTCAGGGCGACCCTGGAACATCACAGTTTTATGTTTCGCTCGAAGATGAACTGATGCGTCTGTTTGGCAGCGACCGCATTGCCCGTATGATGGACCGTATTGGTGTTAAGGATGGCGAAGTGATTCAACACCCTATGATTACTAAATCTATTGAGCGAGCACAGCGAAAAGTGGAAGAGAACAACTTTGGCATACGTAAACGCTTACTCGAATACGACGATGTAATGAACATGCAACGTAAATTAATTTATTCACGCCGTAAAAATGCACTGTTCGGAGAAAAACTAAGTGTAGATATTTCCAATACTCTGTTTGATGTTTGCAATACCATTGCCGATACATTTTATGGGGAAAATACTTATAGTGAATATCAATTGGAAATTATACAAATTCTTGGCATAGAATCGCCTATTAGCGAAACAGAGTATGTTCAACTGTCCATTGATGAGCAAGCAGAAAAACTCTATCAGGTAACCCTCGAGCAATATAAACGAAAATCACAACAAATGATAACGCTGGCTCTGCCCATTATTAAGGATGTATATAAAAGCAGTGGTCATGTGTATCAAAATATTATTGTTCCCGTTAGCGACGGGCTTAAAACCTATCAGGTTATTACCAACTTGAAAAAATCGGTGGAAACGGAAGGAAAAGAGATTATTCATTCGTTTGAAAAGACAGCCATTCTGGCAACTATTGATGAAACATGGAAAGAACATCTTCGTGAAATGGATGACTTGAAAGAATCGGTTCAAAATGCGGTGTATGAACAAAAAGACCCGTTGCTTATTTATAAATTTGAAGCAAGCGAATTGTTTAAAAACATGCTCAACGAATCAAACCGACAAATTGTTTCCTTGCTGACCAAAGGTTATATACCCATGCGAGACCCTGAAGAAGTTAAGGAAGCAAAAGAACAACCCAAAACCGATTTAAGCAAAATGAAAACGGGCAGAAACGATGTTGTTTCATCCTCGCGAGATTCTAATCAGGAAGAAAGAAAAGCAGAACCGGTTCGCGTAGAGAAAAAAGTAGGACGTAATGACCCTTGTCCTTGTGGCAGTGGTAAAAAATATAAACATTGTCATGGTGCCAATGTCAATATCAAAAATTAGTCTTTTCATTTGTATTATTTTTTTGCTTGCAGGGTGCAATAAATCGGTAAATCCTGACGACATTGTTGTCAACGAAGGTATTGCCTTTTACAAAAAAAATCATCAGCGATTTAGTGGATATGTCAGGAGTTATTATCCCGAAGGGAAATTGATGAGCGTTAAAGAATATAAAAAGGGTGAGCCAAACGGATATTATTTGCGTTTCTATAAAAATGGACAACTGAGTTTGAAAATGATGTACTCTCAAGGCGAACCGATAAACGGCTATCAATTATATTACGATAACGGCAATTTAAAATCATGTCGTACCGATTCGGCTGAATACCAGTTTATCCGTAGATATTACCTCGATGGAAAATTATCCATGCTTCAACATAAAAAAAATGGACTACTTCATGGAACTTCTATACAATATTATCATAATGGGAGTATTCATGTATATTCCAACTATCAAAACGACAAAAAAGAAGGCAGGTTGATTATTTATCATCCCAATCATGCTATAAAAAATGAATGTACCTATATAAACGATACGATACATGGCAGTTTAAAGGAATGGAACGACAAAGGTGTTTTGCTTATGGAAGAATATTATGAGCACGGTAAACACACGGGTACATGGAAATATTATTATCCATCGGGAAAAATAAATGCCGTCATAACGTTTAAACCGAATGGTACGGTAAAGGAAAAAACTGAGTATGCCGAAGATGGGAAAATATTGGACAAATTTTCATCACAATAATATATGATAAACGTAGCCATCGTAGGAGCCACTGGACTGGTTGGTAGAGAAGTCATCAAAGTCATGGAAGAAACAGATTTCCCATCTGAACAATTATTTTTATGTGCTTCGGAAAAATCTATTGGCAAATCCATTGCATACAAAGGAAAAGAATATGGTGTACATTCCGTAGAAGAAGGCATTGATGCCCATTGCCCTATTGCCATCTTTTCGGCAGGTAGCGAAGTATCTAAAAAATATGCTCCTGCCTTTGCCCAAACAGGCACTTATGTTATTGATAATTCCTCATACTGGCGTTTATTTGACCAAATTCCACTTGTAGTCCCTGAAATCAATGCAAATACCATTTCTCAACATACCTCTATTATTTCCAATCCCAATTGCTCTACCATTCAATTAGTCATGGCATTAGCACCGTTGCACGCAACTTACAAAATCAAACGACTGGTCATTTCAACCTATCAATCGGTAACAGGAACAGGCATGAAGGCTGTTCAACAACTTATGGCAGAACGTAACGGTGAATATGTAGAACGGGTTTACCCCTACCCTATCGATTTAAACTGCTTTCCACACGGTGGAACTTTTTTGCCTAACGGTTATACTACCGAAGAGCAAAAATTGGTGGACGAAACACATAAAATTTTAAACGACCCTTCCATTAAAATTACGGCTACAGTTGTTCGCATACCCGTAACAGGCGGACATTCCGAATCGGTCAATGTAGAATTTGAAAAACCTTATGCCATAAACGAGATTAAAACCTTGCTTGATAAAATGCCTGGTGTAACGGTTTTAGATGAACCTGAAAAGAATCTTTATCCTACACCCATAATGGCAGCAGGGAAAAATGAAGTTTTTGTGGGACGATTGCGACGTGATGAAACCGTGAACAATGGTTTGAATATGTGGATAGTTGCCGACAACCTTAGGAAAGGTGCTGCCACCAACGCTGTTCAAATTGCATCTTATATTTACAATACCTTTTTTCACCATGTCTAAATCCAAGCCATTATGTCGTGCACCCTTTGCCAATATTTATATAGATGGCGACGGAAACATTACTCCATGCTGTTTCAACAGAAACGATATTTTGGGTAATATTTATACGGATGAATGGAATGCCGTATGGAATGGTGATAAAGCACTTCATCTGCGAAAAGCATTGTCTCAACAAATATTTCCCAGCGGTTGTCATCTTTGCAAAAAAATGATGGAACAAGGGAATTACTATAATTCCGGCATATATACATACAACAAACTGAACTATAAAACTACAAAAATTCAATCCATCGATTTTGAACTGAGTTATTACTGCAACCTTTCGTGTATTATGTGCAATCTGCACGAAAAACAATACCGACTGAGCAAAGAACAGGAAACCGTTATACTTGAAAAATTGAAACCGCTTATACCCACATTAAAAAAAACAAGATTTTATGGTGGTGAACCGCTTGTTATACCTATATATCAAAAAATATGGGAACGAATTATCAAAGAAAATCCACAATGCAATATCCTGATACAAACAAATGGAATGATAATAAATGAATCCATAGAAAATTTGGCTAAGGGCGGAAATTTTACTTTTAATATATCTCTCGATTCGCTGGATGCAGAAAATCTTTCACGCATAAGAAAGGGAGCAAATTTATCCCTCATCTTAGAAAATCTGAAACAATATAAAAAACAAAGTAAAAATTCGTTAACCCTAACTGTAACCCCTATGCGTTTAAACTGGAAAGAAATTCCTGATATGGTTCGATTTGCCACCAAAGAACATATACAAATATTCTTAAATACCTTAATACAACCCAAAAAACTTTCTATTTGGACCTTACCTAATGCATCATTGCAAGAGATACAGCAATATTATGATTCCATTACGCTTCCGGTTTATTCATCCATACATCTTTTCAATCGAATTAAATTTAAACATTTTGCTCGACAAATTCATGAGGCATATCGTTCACGTCCCCACTATTCCAGTATAGAACTGGAAAAAATAATGGATGAGACTATTAAAATCTTAAAAGAAAAAATACCATCCCAACCATTAGACGAAACACTTATCAGAAAATTTTTAACGGCTTACCTTGAAATTCATAAAAAAGAAGAGGTATTACATTTTATTAATTCTTCCTCTGAAAAGGAACTGCTCAGCAAAATTCAAAATCTGCTGCCTGAAATTCGTTAACAAATCAAAGAAATAAAAAACTACATTTTTCACATTTCCATATAAAAACGTATCTTTGCAAAAATTTTGAAATTGGTTCATGAAAGATAAATTGAACAAAATGATTCAAGATGTAATGGGAGTTATGCCTGATAAGATTAATATTATACCCTATACTATTCCAATGGAAACTCAACTGTCCTACTTTGAAATATCCAAAAAAGTAAAGGAAAATGTCAGTTATGAAGTTGTTTTACAAAATTCAAACTGGTTATTTAAGGATGATGTATCCAACGAGGATAAAAAATGGTTATTGGCTCAATTGGCTTCTATTGATAAACCCGAAGCATACAGAATAATTGAAAAGTATGTCAATCAAGCATCGGGTGAAATGCTCGATTGGGCTCGTATTGCCTTAATCGAAAGCCGCACATTGCTGGAATCTGAATTGCTCAATGAAAATCAAATCATCATATCTTCAGGTCTTGGGGGAGAAGACAACATGCTCCGTTATTTTATTGTTTTTTCTAAAAATGATGAAATACCTTTTTCCGAAGCACAATGCAAGTTAATTGAAATAGAAACACAGGAAGCCATAGAAAAAATAAAGGGAGCCGTAGAAGAAATTACCTTTCATCCATTATACGCATCCATACTGATACTTGTGCCTTTTCAAATGGACGTACGTTCCGTTTTAACCGGCATTATTCAGACATGCAACCAATACGGCTCATTTCTCAATGTAAAATTTATCATTACTAATGTAAAAAAACTTACTCACAACGAAATTATTCATTTCCTAAATAAATCCGACAACAACGAGTCAAAGGAAGAATAACATTATTATTCTCCTAAAAATCTATTTTATTTTGTTAATAATTTCATTAAACATGAGCGAATCACGAAGGGCATTAAATGCTGTTTCGCTTTGAACCATAGATTTATCCGAAAAACCTAACTTCACTGCTTTAGACAGCGAATCCAAGGCACGCGTGGATTGATTTAATTTTGCAAAATATACACTCCAAAAATAAAGCATATCGCTATTGTATGGGTCTGACTGCTGATAAATACTAAGAAACTTTCGAGCCATAAGCATTTGATTTTGCTGCAAGGCATTTCTGGTATATGAATAGCACATCAAACCGATAAAATTCAGCATACGAATATCTTTATAATCGGCAGGACTTAGTATTTTCTTATTTTGAATGTCTTTATAAAAACGAAGCGTTTTGAACCACCAGACCGAATCCTTTTCCAAAAAATTAGTTGCCATGGTGCGTCGTTCTTTTTGTTCAGACACAAGAATATTTTGAAGTTGTTTTATAGTATTTTTGCTTTCATATTTATTAATATACTCTGTCATTTCATTAAAAGGGCTGGCATAATATTTTTGATGAAAGCAAAGTGAGCGGAGCGATTGGTATATCAATATTTTTTTCCAATTATCACGCATGGGTATTTTTTTAGCAATAAGATAGGTATGCTTAATAAAAGTTGCCAATTCGGAGGGATGTTGATTGCCAAAAAAATTCAAAAAAGCAAACTCCATCACCGAATCGGCAGGCCACGCATGTTCTCCTTCAAAAAAATAAGACATGTACAAAAAACTGACATTTCTTTGCATTTGACTGCTCTCATACACTTCCTGAAAGTTCATATCCTTAAATCCAGCCATTTGAATAATACAAAATGTAGAATCACGCCATGGCATAGGTTGGTCAAAACCTGCACCACTGGCAACAATACCTTTATATTTTGGCTCCATGCCTATTTCATAAACCGCCCGTGCCATACCGCTAAAACCTCCTATATATATCTTTTGCATATCTATAGGTAAAAATTCTTTGGCATCGGTAAATATTTCCGATAAATAATGTTGAATTTCTGCCACGCTTTGCTGATTATGTGTATTGTTGGATGATAAAACGATAACATCATACTTCTCCGCCAGTTTTTGATACAACGATACCGTATAAGTTCCTTTGGCATGCGGGTCAAGCAAAATCAAAACAGGGTATGAAGGCAAACTGTCTTTGGGATAATAAAAACTATACGAACAACTTGGGTCATTCAATGCGGTAACATCATTAATAATACCTCTCTTTATAATTGTTTTGAAAATTTCTAACGTGTCGGTCATGATGTTTTCATTTTCTTTTTTTCGTGTTGGTGTGTTGCACGAATAAAAAAATATTATCCAGCAAACTAACATTATTCCCGCTACTTTCTTTATGTATATCGGCTTCATCACTTCATTTTTTTATTTAACTGTAATTTTTGCAATGATACTACTTTTTTAGAAATCATTTTTCTTTTTTCGGGGAGATACCAGAAAAAAATATCTTTTTGTAATTTTCTTTCATCCATACTCTGCGAAACATATACTGGTTTAAGCGTATAAGGATTTATATGTGAATAGTACATTACAGAAGCCAATGTCATGGGTGTAGGAGTATAATCCTGTACCTGTTCCGGTTTTATGTTTAATTGCTTGAGTTCCGATGCCAGATTCATCATACTTTGCAATGTACTGCCGGGATGATTAGAAATAAAATAAGGTATTAATTGTTCCTTTAATTTGTATTGACGATTGACAGAATCAAAAAATTGTGCAAATTCTTTAAATAAAGAAAATGAAGGTTTTCTCATCAACGATAACACGTCATCATCTATATGCTCGGGTGCAACTTTTAACCTTCCCGACACATGATGAACGATAAGTTCTTTTAAATATTCTTTATGATTCCTGTTTTTATCCCATTGACGTACATGAATATCGTACCGTATGCCACTTCCAATTGTTACTTTCTTTACATTTTTCATTCTGCTGATTCGCTGATACAAATTTATCAACGGTTGTGGATTGGTCTCCAAATTGGAGCATATAGCAGGATAAATACACGAAGGACGCTTACATTTTCTGCATAATTCCATTTCTTTGCCCTGCATGTTATACATATTGGCTGACGGTGCTCCTAAATCGGTAATGTATCCCTTGAAATCGGACATTTCCGTTACATCTCTTACTTCTTTCTCTATAGATTCAAGACTTCTGCTTACGATAAATTTACCCTGATGAATAGCCAACGAGCAAAATGAACAGCCCCCAAAACATCCGCGATGAATGGTAACCGAATGACATATCATTTCATAAGCAGGTATGGGCAGTTTATTTTGATATTTTGGATGAGGTACACGTGTATAGGGCAAATCGTAATAACTATCCAGTTCTTTGGTCGTAACAGAAACAGGTGGCTGAACAATAACATAATTATTCCCGTGAGGTTGAATTAAAACATCAGGACTTTGCTTATTACTATTTTCTTCAATGGTTTTAAAGGACAGGGCAAACGCTTTTTTATCTTTCACACAGGTTTCAAAAGAAGGAAGCATAACATACGTTTCAACGGGGACTGATTTGCTCAAAATAACCGATTGAGGTAAATCATTTATTCTACTGAACGGAATTCCCCGTTTGAGTTTCTGCAAAAGCATGATAAGCGGTTTTTCTGCCATGCCGTATATCAGCATATCGGCTTTTGAATCAACCAAAATGGAAGGTTTAAGCCTGTCGCTCCAATAATCGTAATGCGTTAATCGTCGCAACGAGGATTCTATTCCACCAATTAAGACAGGAACTTCCGGGAAAACAGTTTTTAAAATATTACTATAAACAACCACCGCATAATCTGGACGTGCTCCATGCTTATTTCCCGGAGTATAGGCATCATCATTACGCAACCGCTTATTTGCTGTATAATGATTGACCATGGAATCCATATTGCCAGAGGTAACAGCAAAAAATAAATTCGGCTTGCCCAGTTTTTTAAAATCACGTAAATCATCCTGCCAGTTTGGTTGAGGTACTACGGCTATTTTTAATCCCTGACTCTCTATTATTCGTGCTATGACTGCCGCACCAAATGCAGGATGGTCAATATAGGCATCTCCTGAAAAAAGAATAACATCAAGACTATCCCAGCATCGTTGTTCAACTTCTTTTCTGGTTACAGGTAAATAAGGAAATGTCATATAATAATAAACGCCAAATATACAATAATACCGCTAAACTTCAAACACAGATTTATCTTTTTTATAGCAAACCGCTAACAAAAGAATGAAATGAATTTTGTTCGTTTGCTTTGGTTAATTTTTTGGACTATGTTTTTTTTGAAAAAAAGATTATTACCTTTGCCCCGTGTCAAGTAAATTTTTTCGTATAGAAAAAATTGAAAGGGAATTCGGTGAAAATCCGAAGCAGTACCCGCTGCTGTAAGTTTCTTTTTATGTTTGCAATACCCACGCCACTTTCGATTAACCGATGGGAAGGCATTTGCAAATGAAACGAGCCAGAAGACCTGCTTGACACAAAGTGATTTTTCAACGCTTTCGGGAAAAAAGCCACGAAAGAATTTACTTCTTTCTACTCTTTTACCGAAGTTTTGATGAGGTGAGAGACCAATTAAAACTTTATTGTATATGATGAAAAAAATTTTTTTTACCGTGTTGCTTCTTACGATAGTAACCTATGCTCCCTGCCAAATCGTTGACATGGAAAATTTAAGCCTTCCTCCCGATTCTTTCTGGAACGGCAGCGATAATAGTGGGCAGTTTGTAGCAAACCAGATAGCAGTTTTTCCAAATTCTTTTACCGACTGGGGTGGTGGAATAACATCATGGTCGGGTTTTGCTTATTCCAATAAATTGGATACTGTTGTTCAGGATTTTTCAAACCAATACAGTTGTTTTGCAGGGCAACAAACTTCCAATTCAACTATTTTTGGCATTTCATACAACAATATCGATGTAAACACCTATCAACCCGTTCCTAATACCGTTTCATTTGTTCACACTATCAAACCATTAACCATACATATCACCAACGATACTTATACCGCACTGACCATAAAAAACGGCAGTGCATACAGCAAAAAATTTGGCGGAAGTAGCGGCAATGACCCCGACTGGTTTAAATTAATTATAGTTGGATACATGGATAGCATTACTACCGATACCGTTGAGTATTATCTTGCCGATTACCGTTTTGTCAATAATCAACAGGATTATATTGTTAAAAACTGGCAAACGGTCGATTTATCAAGTCTTGGAATTATTAATCAATTAAGTTTTACTTTATATTCAAGCGATACAGGAAGTTTTGGAATGAATACACCTGCTTATTTTTGTTTTGATAATTTATATTATGAAAACGCCCAATCGACCATTACTGTTTATAATGAAACACCTCTAATGTTATACCCAAATCCTGCTCACGATGTAATCCATTTTAATAAATCCATAAATAATATTGAAGTATTTAATATTATTGGTAATAAATTATTTACAACAATTACTTCAACTAATACTTTAAATATAGTTTCATTACCTTGCGGCTATTATTTTATTCATGCAACAGATGGAAACAATGCTTATATTTTACGTTTTTATAAAGCCCAATAATATGAAACAATACTTATCATTGATTTTTTTTCTTTTCATCACTATCCCAATGAAAAGTCAATTTCCACCAGCAGCAGGAATTGATGGTACAACGGCGATTTATGTTGATAGTTCCATATTGGTAAACTGGGCTTCGCATTGTTATATACAGAGGGGTTATATGGATATTAGCCATAGCGACAGTGGTTTTGTTGATTATGGGAGTGCATACGATGCATTGAACAAAGCCGATAATAATGTAGTAAGTCTTGGCGACAGTGGCATTGCCATACTTATATTCCCCCACCCTATCTGCAATAAAAATGGTTATGACTTTGCCGTATTTGAAAATGGATTTATGGATACCTTTTTGGAACTGGCTTTTGTTGAAGTAAGCACAGACAGCATTCACTGGTTTCGCTTTCCTTCTATATCGTTAACTCAAACAGACGAGCAAATCGGAACTTTTGGAACACTGCAACCAGAAAAAATATACAATCTGGCAGGTAAATACCGTGTTTTATACGGTACTCCCTTTGAATTAGATGATATTCCCGATAATGCTTTACTCGACAAACAAAAAATCAAATACATTAAAATTATTGATGTCATTGGTTCTATTAACAGTCTTCATGCCTCTTATGATTCGCAAGGTCATATTATTAATGACCCGTATCCTACTCCATTCAACACTGGTGGATTTGATTTGGATGCCGTCGGAGTTATTCATCAATGCCCCGATGATATTGATAATAATGAAATACCAATTGTTCGTATTTATCCAAATCCATTTTATAGCAGCATTTATTTCAATTTACCAGATAAAATAATAAACGTTCAATTATTTAATCATTTGGGTAACCCATTGTTTTTTTGCCAAAATTGTACTTCCATTGATGGTTCTAATTTTTCCAAAGGATTATATTTTATTCGTATCACTACCGAAAAGCAAACTATAATACAACGTATTGTAAAAGAATGAAATATATTATTACGTTCATATTGCTTTTATTTATTTATGCTCTATATTCGCAAGATACCATACGATTGAAAGAGGTTGTAGTAGAAGATAAATTTGAACATCATTTACAAATTTATTATACCGACACGTTACGTCAACATTATTATCAAAATCAAACGCTGGGAAATTTCATGGCTTATGAACCCGGCATAACACTAAAATCGGAAGGCAGTGGTGGCATTCAAGGCATCAGCATACGAGGTACACAAAACAGCCACAGCCAAATAAACTGGTATGGCTTGCCTGTAAATTCTTCTCTGAATGGGCAAACAGATTACTCATTACTGACTGTGAACGATAATTCCAGTATTCATATTCTATACGGTATAAATAGTTTGCAATATGAAAATGGCGGAATAGGTGGAATAATTACACTTCAATCATTATCCATAGACGAACTTGAAAACAAAACAACGGCTATGGTTAACTATCAAAGTTTAAAAAACCAATTCTATTCTATTAGCAATACATTCAAAATAAAAAATAGTGCCATAACTAACACATTATCATATTCATCTGGAAAAAATTATTTTCGATTTATGAATGAAGCATTGCTTCCACAAAAAAGGTCAACCAACGAAGCACTTTTTTCCACCATTAATTATTTCAATCAATGGTTATGGAAAAATAAAAAAAATAAGATTAGCCTTTTTACCAATATATTCACCAACGACAGAGATATACCACCACTTATGACCTCCTATTACATGTCGGAGCATAAAGAAACACAAGCAGACAAAGGGTTTCGTTCAATCTTACTGTTTCAGCATGACTTTAAAAAAATACAGTTTAAACAACTGTACGGTTTTTCATTTTCATATATGGATTATCAACTGTATCATTCCATTCAAAATACTGACGTTACCATAATAAACTCCAATGCCAACGAGCATATTGTCTATATTGCGACAGAGGCGACCTATTCATTTACAAACCGCCTTCGCAGTCAAACAAAAATTAATTGGCAACAGGATTTGGGTCAATATCAAAATTTAAAAGAAGGCACAGGATTTTACAAAACAAGAAATCAATTTTCATTAAATCAATCGTTGATTCAAAATTGGAATAACCAATTTAAACAATCAGTTATTATACATATTTATAATTATCAAAAAGATATTTCCTGTTTGCCCGCGTTAATTTCGACATATTTTATCACCCCACATATATCCATTAGTCATTCCATAGGCATAAATCAGCATATTCCCAGTTTGAACGATATGTTTTTTCTACCCGGCGGTAATGCCGAACTAAAACCAGAACAGGCTTTTCAGACGGAATTAACATTCAAATTCAATAAGAATGAGCATTTTGTTGCACAACTAAATCCATATTATCAGCAAATAAAAAATTGGATAATGTGGACACCCAGTTCATTCGGATATTGGCAAGCCACAAACATTCGAGAAATACAGTTATACGGCTATACAGCCAATATAACGTTTAAATTTAACATTAATCCTTCCATTGAATTATATTCTAATATAAATTATACCTACAGCAAAGCAAAAGGAAATGATGGTTACTATACAATACTTCATAATCCTTATATTCCAACACATCAAATAAATTTTACTACGCAAGTACAATGGAAAAAACTGCAATGGTATATTGAAAGTCAAGGCTTCTCCACACGATACACGATGACCTACATAGACGACTATTATTTATTACCTTATCAAATCTGGAATACAGATATTTCTTATACATTGGGCAAGAAATGTACGTGGCACTTTACTTTCGGATTGAAGAATATATTCAACGTGTCTTATCAATCAATTATATGGCGACCTATGCCGGGAAGGCACATTGATGTGAGCATTAAAATTACATTGCCATGAAAAAAATTTTCTGGATATTATTTTTAGGATTGCTTTTTTTCTCATGCAGAAAAGAAGACAAAACAAACTTACCCACCATAAGTAGTGATGGTTTTTATATTATTAATGAAGGAAATTATACATGGGGCAACAGTTCTCTTTCCTATTTTGATGAACAAAAACAAACTATAGAAAACGATGTATTTTATAAAGCCAACCATGCACCCATTGGCGATGTAGCAATGGATATGAAAATTATTCATAACAAGGGATTTATAACTATCAACAATTCTGGTTTAATCTATGTAGTAGAACCATCTACAGCCAAATATGTTGCCACCATTGGCTCGTTAATTTCTCCACGCTATATATTGCCCGTCAACGATAGTCTTGCTTATGTCAGCGATTTATACAGCCCTTATATCAGCGTTATCAACACCTATCGCTATCAAACAATAGGGCATATATTTACAGGAAAATCAACCGAATCAATGATAAAAGATGAACATCAGATATTCGTAACCAGTTGGTCATTTAATAACAAAATATACATTATTGATGAATTACAGCAAAGAGTTACAGATTCCATAACGGTTGGTTTACAACCAAACAGTATAACATTGGACAGGGAAAACAATATCTGGGTTTTATGTGATGGTGGCTATTCAGGCAATCCCGTTGGTCATGAAAAATCATCTATCTGGAAAATAAATGCTGCTACACATCAGGTTATTGAATCGTTTTATTTTCCGAACATAAACTATGCTGCCCGTTCACTTGTAATGAATTCTTCAGCAGATACGCTTTATTATATTTATCATGATGTATATAAAATGAGCATTTACGATAGCATTTTACCTCAACAATCGTTTATTGAAGCCCATCAATCCAATTTTTATTCTGTATGGATTCATCCCTTAAAACCATGGTTGCTCTTGACCGATGCCAAAAATTATACTTCCAACGGAACTGTATTTTTATATCATATTCATGGGAACTTGTTGGGGAAATACGATGCAGGCATTATACCCCGTGCCTTTTGCAAGCAATGAGTTTTTATTTACCTAAAATTCACCCTATTTTTATACACTACAAAAATTTTTATCAATTGCTTT
>CAYSIN010000043.1:0-23006 GCA_964431135.1 uncultured Bacteroidales bacterium | reverse complement strand
ATTTGCTACTATTTGTATTTTTTCTCTCTGTATTCCCCGTCAAACCTCATTTTTTTGGTTTAAAATCCGTTTTAAAACGGTTAGTCTGTCGGCATCCCGTCAAAAACTCTTACAAGAGTTTTTGACGGGACAAAATTCATTTCTTTCTTTTGTGAGAGGCTTGGTATTATCTACGACAGTATGGACACTAATCTTTTTTCTGAATAAGTTGAGGAATCATTCTGATATCAATAATTTTGGTAACGATAATAAGCAAACAACCTACCGCACCAATAATGACAGAACCCAGCAGCCAACTGTGTATAAAATATTGACAGGCAATAGAAGTAATTACTGTAATGGTAATAAATACGATTAATTGCTTAAAAAATGTCAAATTCCGATTAAACGAAAATATTTTTCTGGCTAAATACATCTGATAAAAAGCAGCGAACAATTGAGCGGTAACACTAGACACAGCCGACCCTAATGCATGAAAACGAGGTATAAGCAATAAATTCAGTCCTATATTCAGAATCATGGTGATAAATGCCATTCGGTTAAGTTCCTTCAAGTTTCCGTTTGCCGTAAGCAATGTGCCATAAATATAGGTAGTGGAAGTAGCAAACAGTCCGACAATCAAAATGCGAAATACTTTGGAAGAATACTGAATATCATTCCCATGATAGAGCAATCCCATAATTTGTGGTGCATAGCATATAGCCACTATCAAAAAAATCAATACAGGCAAAATAATCATTTTATAGGAAAGTTGAACCAACGGATGAATGTCTTCCTTGTTTTTAAGCATTTTTGAAAACATGGGAAGCAGAAGACCACTGAAAAGAAAGGCAACCATAGAGGCAGCATCCAGAATTCTGAACGATTGCGCATAAATGCCGGCTTCAACTTTTCCATTATCCAGCATACGTTCCAGCATAACGCCATCGATACGGTTATAAAATGCCATTAATAGAATTAGCAAGGCATACGGATAACTTTGTTTTAGAAAAACAATAAAAAAATGCCAGTCAATATTAAAATATATTTTCCCTGATTTGCTTAACACAATAAACAGGGCAATAATAGCGGCTAATAGATAGGAAACGGTCTGTGCATAAACAAACATCTCAATGGTAAAAGGTTTTGGAAACAGGTTGGTCCAAAGCATGAGCGAACAGGTAATAATCATTAACAGCCTGTCTAGCACGGAAATCATGCTATCAGTTTTGAACAGTTGCAACCCGCTTATATTGGAACGTAAATACAAAATGAACGACAGTAAAAACTGATTTATCACCAGAAAGATTAAAAGTTCCATCTGACGGGTGTTATATCGAATAATAAACGCCAATATAAATACCACCAGCGAATAAAATATGAACAGAATCAGCCTTAATGATAAAACATTCGAAAGGTGTTTATTGAGCAATTGCTGGTGTTGTGAAATATTGCGATTGTTGTAATTCGTAATCCCCATATCGAGCAGTATGTTCAGAATAAGTGTAAAATTGAACAGAGAAAAATATAGTCCGTATTCTTCACTTCCAACAGTATTTTGAACACAACGGTCAATGCCAAATATCCAGAAAGGCTTAACTAGCAAGTTAAGGAACAAAACAATTCCCAGATTTTTAACAAAAACCCTTCTCAAAATTCAAAATTTTGAACAAAAATACATGAAAAATAATTACGAATGATTAATTTTTTGTTTGCCTTGTTGCATTCAACGTTGTTATTTTTCAAACGGTATGGCTTATATCAAACCGCTAATCCCGTCTCGTCATAATTGACGAGATTGTCGGGATTTGCGTGTTTTGGTTAATGCCGACAGACTAACCGTTTTAAAACAAAAGCGAAGCGAATTGTTTTAATTGGTTGTCCCTTAAAAAGTACCTATCCTATTAAATATGAATTATATAATGTCGTATTTATAAGAAATTATTTGTCTCGTCATTGCTGACGAGACGAGTTTTTTCTTTTTTGCGGGAAAAAAGAAAAGTACAAGAAAGATTAAAAGACTAAAATGTGTTTTTAAGGGATGACTAATTATCTTGTTAGCAAGTCTGTATAAAATGGAATTTCGTATAAAGCAATCCATTGCGTGCCATTATAATGAAAGAAATAATGTTTTATGCCATTGGTGATAAGTATATTGGGTGATTTTTGAACCATATTATACCATCCAGCCTGCGAAAGCGTTGTATTGGATAATGCCACCTCAGGAGCTTTGCACTCGCATAGCACCACAGGTTTTAAATTGGACGTGAACACTGCAACGTCTGCTCTAACGGTATTTTCATTGACTTTAAATGCAAATTCAATACGAATAAGTCCAACGGGATATTTTTTTTCTTCAATCAAGTACCAAACCAAATGTTGCCGTACCCACTCTTCGGGAGTTAGTACCACGAATTTTTTTCGAATACGGTCAAATATGAAAGTCTGATTACCATCGTTTTTAGTACTGAACGAATAGGTTGGAAAATGTAGGGTTGGGAATTGATTCATACCAATCGGTCTTTGTTTTTTTGAATAAACTCTTTCCATGAATGAACTTTGTTTTCTTTATCAGAAAGGGTATTTTGGTTTGAATGACAAACAGCGGCGGCTACAGCATCGGTTGCGTCAAGATACTGGGGCATGTCTTTAAAGTCAAGTATTCGCTGAAGCATAAGTGCTACCTGTTCTTTGGACGCATTCCCGTTGCCGGTAATACTTTGTTTAATCTTTCGTGGAGAATATTCAAATATTTCCAAATTATGATACAAAGCCGCCGCAATAGCAATACCTTGTGCTCTGCCAAGTTTAAGCATTGACTGTACATTTTTCCCGTAAAAAGGTGCTTCTATGGCAAATTCAGTAGGATTATATTCCTTTATCAGCATTTCTACCCGCGAAAAAATATGCTTCAACCGTTCAAACTGTTCCGGATATTTTTTCAGTTCCAAATAGCCAAGAGTAAGCAACGTCGTTTTTGAGTGGCTTATCTGTATTAATCCGTAACCCATGATAAGCGAACCGGGGTCAATGCCCAGTATTATTTTTTCCTGATTTATCATTCCCAAAAGTAGCCATTTCTTTCCATTTAGCAATAAAAATTCCCAACGCAATTAATATAAATCCTATGATAGCATTGAGTGTAATGTTTTCTCCCAAAATAGTGGTGATAAAAATAAGGGAAAGGAATGGTGATAAAAAAATATATATGCTGATACTGTCGGCACGTGGAGCAATATGTAAAGCAAACATCCAAACAAGAAAAGTAATTCCCATTTCGAAAAAACCTACATAAATGGCGGCTATAAAAGAAGTGGTTGAACTGACAGGCGGCAAGCCGCTAAATAAAACAAAAACCGTTATATAAAGAGCACCACATAAGAAATTCAAAAATAACTTGGGCAATGTTTCGCGAGAATCTTTCAAGTTCGAAATCCAGTATGAAGACCAGATTAAACTGCTACCGCTTGCCAATATAACGCCTAATAAGGTAGAGGATGAATTTAATTCACTATTTCCGTTGGAAATAAACACAACACCGGCAAAGGATACCAGCAATGCTATCAGCGACAACCACGAAAGTCGTTGCTTTAAAAACAAAGCAGCAAAGAAAACAAGTACTACGGGCCATGTATAGTTTAGTGGTTGTGCCATGTATGCGGGCAATAAACTATACGCCTTGAGTAGCACCAGATAATATAAAAATGGATTTAACGCTCCCATCAAGGCAGAACGTCCCCATGCCGACGATGAACTGCGAAGAGTACAGATAAGTTGTTTTTTTACCAGAAGAATAATAAAAAATATGAATACACTGACCCAAGTTGCAATAAAAAGCAATTCATAAAAAGGCATCCCCTTTAATGCAATTTTAAAGGCTGTGGCTACCGTACTCCAAAAGCAAACAGCCAATAATGCAAATAACGTTGATTTAGTATTGGTGTTCATGGTAAGGAAGCGGGAGAATATGTTTTTGTGTCATCTGTTTCCATGATATCGCCCCGTAACAGTCTAAACTGCTTGCGTGATTCATCGGCATAAAAACTTCCCGGATATTTTGTAAACAACCATTCGTAATAGTGCATAGCCTTTTCCTTGTTTTTAAATTGATATTGGTATAGTGTGGCTAATTTATAAGTGGCTTGTGGAGCCGATACTTCCTGTGAAAAACGGGTGAGTATTGAATCATAAAGAAGAAAGGCTTTTTCATAATTTTTTTGTAATGCGTAAATATCAGCCTTTTTAAGAAGGGCATCATCAAAAAGTCCGTAATCTTCTTTAATTTGCAAAAGTGTATCAAGATACAATATAGCAATAGAATCCTGATGTTTGAATAAGTTGTAGTCGGCTTGTGAAAAGAGGAATAAACTGCGTTGTGTTGAATCTACTTCCAGATTTTCGGAGATAAATTGTGAAAGTGCAAAAGCATCGTTGGCTACAAGTTTAGAAGTTGAGGCTTTCAGCACATCGGCTTGAGCCTGTGCCCACAAAAAATCACCTGCATAGTAGGCAAGCATGGCTTTTTTATATTTGGCTTCGTTGGCAATAGGTTCGTTGCTATTGGATTTTTCTACTTGTGTATAAAGAAGGGTGGCTTCCCAAATATCGTTAGTGGCAAGCAAAATATCTGCCAGAAGAATTTTAGTTTGGTTTTGTTGCTGTGCCGATAAACCAAAGGAATTGTCAAGCATTTTTTTTAGCATGGTTACTGCTTCATCGGGTTTATTCAAATTCATGGCTTTTACTTGTGCCAGTGCTATAATAATGGGAAATGAGTTTTTGTTCATTCCTTGCATATCCAAATAATGTTGTAGCAACGATTCAAGTTCAATAACCTTTTTTCGCTGTATGTATGGGTCTTCCATTGTTTGTTGATACAATGTCATCAGATATTGTTGCTGTGCTTCATAATACCATGGATATATGTCGCCCTTATCGATAAGATATTGATATGCTTTTAGAGAAGTATTGTAATCCTTATTGGCAAAAGCAACAGAAGATAATGAAAATACGCGTTCGCCGTTTTCTTTTTGACGTTTATCTAAGGCTATGCAATAAGTTAATGCCTTGTCAAATTGATTTTCCTGTATGTAAAGCCAAATCAGCAATTCATTAAATACAGTCATATATGGATTTTTTTGGATTTGAATGGTCAATTTTTGTTGAAGAAGGGGTGTAAGTGTATTATCTTCGTTGGAATATACGCTTTGCTGTAATCTGTTTTGAATTGTTTGAATCATATTGGGATTTTCGGCAAGAAGTGCCAAATATTCGTCTATCATTTTATCATACAACTTTTGCATTTGATATAGCGATGCCAGTTCCAAATGAAATGTGTAATTTCCCTTTAACAATTTTTGTCCTTTAAAATAAACACTTTCTGCCATGGAATATTCCTGATTGGCAATAAACATGTTTGCAACTTGAAATAGTTGTGCTTGATTGGGTGTAAGCGATTGTAAAACGTCATCATAAATCTTTTTCATGTCGTCTTTCTTGTTAGACCTTTTATAAATACTACCCAGCATTATTTTAAGAGATAAATCGGTTGGGTTGCGTTTGATTTCCTTTTTTAATGCTTTTTCGGCCGTTTCAAAATCACCTTGCTGACTTAGCGAAGCAATGTAATAACTGAAATAGGTTGAAGATTTTTGCTGTTCGTACAGTTCCTGAAAAAGAGATGCTGCCTTATCGTATTCCTTATTATTGTAATAATCAAATGCCAGTTGTTGCTTTTCGGGCTGTGCCACACAACACATGACAGCCATCATCACCAGAAATAAGGTAAGTAAAAATTGTTTAAAAAGCATCATCTGAAAATAAGAAAATTAACAGTGTCGGAGTATTATTTTTTTGTCAGCGTAGTATCGTTTAGAATTTTTACTTCGGTAATATCAAACTGATTTTGACTGTTGATATTGAAATTCTGAATGGTGGAGCGAATAATATGTTGAACAGGATTGGCTTCTTCATGGTTTGACGTAATGACTTTTAGAGGTGCCTGTTCGCCTTCAAAAAGTTTTATATTCTGGTCAAGAAACGATGTCATAGTTTCGTTATCCACATTCATAACGATATCCAGTTGACCGTTTTTAAGCATTTCTAATTGTTTTTTAAGCGAACCGACAAAATAAATTTTAACGGTATCCAGATAAGGCAAGCAATTCCCCTTATCATCCTGTTTAAAATAGTGCAAATTGCGGCATAAAATCATAGGTTCATCATTTTTTGGATAGTGATTTATATAAAATGGTCCTATGCCAACCGTAAAGTTGGTTTTGTAAGTATCATAAGCCTCTTTGGGAAAAATGACAGCCATAGGTGAAGCCAGAAAATGCAAAAACATGCTATTGGGTTTTACTAATTTAATGATAAACGTACTGTCGTTTTTAATAGTTAATCCAGAAATTTTGCTGGCTTTGTTTTCATAAAAATCTTTGGCACCGGCTATCTGGTCAATAAAAGTACCATAAGCAGTGTTATCATCGTTTTTGGTACACAGCATGGTAAAAGAATACAGTACATCGTTGGCAGTAACTTTTCTGCCTTTCCCTTTTGGAAAGCAAGCATCATCGTGGAAATAAGCATTGCCGTTCAGGTAAAAAATGTATTCTGTATGCGTAGAATCTACATCCCAACGCATAGCCAAGCCGGGACGTGTTGCTAATGTAATCGGGTCATCCTTTACAAGTCCTTCGTGGATAAATGAAACCACTTGACTTGAAACAGCGTTATCTATTTGATGAGGGAATAAAGAACCGGGCAAGACATTTTCAGCAATGCGTAATGTGCCGTTCATATTACCTTTCTGGCAGGTTGATAATTCATTAGATGAATGGCATGACACCAAAAAAATTAATCCAGAAAATAATCCTAAAAAAAAATATTTCTTCATGACGTATTTGTTTTTACAAAAATATGTATTTTTGTTGGATTAATAATACGATTTTGTGAAAAAAATTTTTTTTATAAAAAAACTTGAATTACTTTTGTCATGAATAATATTTTAACCTATATTCGTTGTTTGAAAGTAAATACTATTTACCCATGAAACGATTTATATTTAGTATGCTGATTATCACGCTATTGCAAGCATCATTGTTTGCAGGTGAGATTGTTATAGATGGAATTTTTCAAGGAAAAAATCTGTATGTCATGAACCCTTTTGCATCCTCGGGGGTCGGATTTTGTGTTTATGAAGTTACAGTGAACGGAAAAGTTTCTACCGATGAAATAAATTCCAGTGCTTTCGAAATCGATTTATCCGTTTTTCAGTTTAATGTAGGCGATAAGGTTACTATTGTTATTAAACACAAGGACAATTGTGTGCCCAAGGTATTAAACCCAGAAGTATTGAAACCTAAAAGTACTTTTAATGTTACCGAAATTGAAGTTACCAAAGATGGCATGTTAAAATGGACAACTACCGGCGAATCAGGTAAATTGCCTTATATTGTTGAACAATATCGCTGGAACAAATGGGTAAAATTGGACGAGATTGACGGAAAAGGTACTTCGGGTTCCAACAGTTATTCTTTAAAAGTATATCCCCATTCGGGAAACAATAAATTCAGGGTTAAACAAATTGATTATACCAAAAAACCTCGTTATAGCAAGGATGTACTTTTTAAATCGTTGCAGCCTCCCGTAACTATTACCAGTAAGAAATTTGAAAACGAAATTACATTCAGCAGCGAAACCATGTACGAAATATACGATTATTATGGCAATCGCATACTCAAAGGAAATGGTAAAAGTGTAGATATCTCCGGACTAAAAAAAGGAGAATATTTTATTAACTATGACAATACCATGGACCAGTTTAAGAAGAAATAACGATGCATGAATGATTCATTATTATAACGAATAGAAGTTCTTATATATTAAATAGGTGTACTTTGTCAACTCATTTTGATTGAATTGATAATTTTAATTAGGAGTTATTTACATACAACCGTAACAAATCATTTGCAATGTGTTCTTCCATGTCGGGTGGAAAAGGCAGAACGGGAGCTTTAATACCATTTTCAAATGTTGTTTCTCCAGAAAAAACTCTGGCTTCATCCCATAGATTTTTATTTATAAATGATTGCAATGTATAACGCCCACCTTCTACTAGAATGGATATTATTTTTTCCTGATATAAATATGCCAGCATGGATTCAAGCAAATTCTTTTCCTTATTCAAAACAATGGTTGTTACATTGTTTATTTTTTTCAAATGTTCGTTTTGTGTAAATCGCAAAGTAGTTGCTTCCTGATTAAATACGTGATTCGACAAGTCAATCGCCGTGTTTGTTTGTATTACGATACGTAGCGGATTTTTACCCTTCCAGAAACGAACGGTAAGTTGTGGATTGTCGCTTATCACTGTTTTAGAGCCTACTAGTATTGCCATTTCTTCACTTCTCCATTTATGAACAAGGGTTCTGTTAAAAGGACTGCTTATCCAGTTTATGGTGGGGTCATTGATTTTTCGTGTCACATCAATAAAACCATCGCTGCTTTGTGCCCATTTAAGGATGATATAGGGACGTTGCTTTTCGTAAAAAGTAAAAAATCGACGATTAACCCAACGATATTCCTTGGATAAAAGCCCTGTTTCTACCTCGATACCTGCATCACGAAGTTTTTTTGTCCCTTTGCCAGATACGAGGGGATTTGGGTCTTCACAGGAAATAACAACTCGTGGAATGCTCATAGAACAAATAGTATCGGCACAGGGAGGTGTTTTGCCCACATGGGAGCACGGTTCCAAACTGACATATAAGGTTGATTCTTTTAATAACGATTGGTCTTTTATGCTGCGTAAGGCATTTATTTCGGCATGATGACTGCCATATTCGTGATGATAACCTTCACCTATAATTTTATCACGATGAACAATAACACTTCCTACCAACGGATTGGGAGATACATGCCCCAAGCCCATTTGAGCAAGTTCAAGACAACGCCGCATGTATAAAATATCGTTCATCTTTTTTGTTGTAAAATTAGGCATTTTTAATTGTAAATGGTATTTTTACCATTTGTATATGAGTACTGTTTTTCAAATATATCAATACATCAAAAATTCTCTTGAAACTATATATGATACAAGAGAAGCGGAAAATATTACTACCATTCTTTTATGCTATGTATTCCATTTTTCAGAGCGAATAGAATTGCATGAAAATAGAGTGTTGCCTATAGATATTCATACAGAAAAACTAATATTGCATAAACTAAAAAGACTGATGCGTTATGAGCCTGTGCAGTACGTAATTCATACGGCATGGTTTTACAGTCTCGATTTGTATGTCAATCGCCATACGTTGATTCCGAGACCCGAGACCGAAGAAATGGTACATACCTTATTAATGGAACATTCATCTACATCATTAAAAGTATTAGATATAGCTACAGGCAGTGGTTGCATTGCACTTGCGTTGAAAAAAAACAGACCGGGGTGGGAAATAACAGCCACCGATATTTCCAACGATGCCTTGCAAATGGCATCGTGTAATGCAAAAAAACATTTTCTCGAAATTTCATTCCTCAACGACGATATTTTTAATTCTGTTTTGTATAAGCAGTCGTTTGACATTATTATCTGCAACCCGCCATATATTCCCGTAAATGAAAAAGAACATATAAACAAAAATGTTATTTTGTACGAACCATCACTGGCACTTTTTGTTCCCAGCGAAAATCCGCTTGTTTATTATGAGGAACTGATAAAAATAGCCTCTGCATGCCTGAAAAAAAGTGGGCAATTGTATGTTGAGGTGCATGAACAGTTTGCTCATGAGGTAGAACAATTATTTGCGAAATCTGGATTTACTACAGAACTTTTTTTTGATTTTAATCATAAGCCACGATATATAAAATCTACGTTGTATGGACAAAAGTAAAAATTGGTTACAAAAAATGCAGGTATTATGTTCCAAAAAAGAATACTGCACCAGTGAAATTATAGCAAAGTTGCCTAAAGACGAACTGTCACCTGAAGAAATACAAGAAATCATTAATAAACTTAAAAAGGAGAATTACCTCAACGAGCATCGATATGTCAGTGCGTTTGTTCATGATAAACTTTTTTATACTCATTGGGGAAAAATCAAAATACGCTATGCCTTAATGCAAAAATATATTGATACTGAAATTATTTCTGAAGTTATGGATAGTATTGATAAAAATGAATACATTCAATTGTTTGTCCCGGTTGCCAGAGCAAAATGGAAGGCATTTAAAAAAGAAAATGCTTCTATTAAGAAACAGAAAACCATAAAATATTTGATGAGCAAAGGACTTGAATACGATATAGCCGCTTCTATTGTAGAAGTATTGAAAGAAAAATAAGGAATATCTCGAGAAAAGAAATAAACAGAATAGGTAACATTATTCATAAATAAGATAGGAGATTGAGTTATGTGGGTTATGAATTTTTTGAGGCAAAGTAGAGGGAGAATTTATTTTAAAAAATTACATCCTATTCCAACCTCAATCAACATATTTATATCTGGATTTAAGGTACAATTAGTTTTGTTAACAATCTTGCGTATAAGCAGACTATATCCTATATCTGAAGTCAAAAATACTTTATCTGTTAAATGATAGGATAGTCCTATGCCAAAGTCTAATCCATAATTATTTTTTTCAATATCTTTAAAACTCTGGGAAGAAGATAATAAGAAGTCTAATCTTGGTCCTAAATAAATAAATGGGATAAATTTATTTATGGGGTATTTAACCTGAATTGTTGCATTGATTCCGAGTTCGTTAAAATAAAATCTTGTAGTAATATCTTCAATATTGTTACCATTCGCATCAACCAAGGTAACTTTATCAGAACCACCTAGTTGATAAAATCTAATCTTTGTATTGCATGTCCAATAATTATGCTCCAAATATCCAATTTTTAATCCTGTAGAATATCCAATAATAGGTCTTTCATAAAGTGTTAGTCCATTTGTGTTCCAAGTTATTTTTGAAAATGAAATACCAGAAAACAGGTTAATGTTATTTATCACTTGTCCATCTAATCTAAATACAAGAATAATAAATATTAATAAAATACTGGACTTTCTCATATTATTAGATTTTTATTAGTTTAAATGCATTGTTAAATGCCACAAATATACAACTTTTTTTGATAAAAACGAATAACGGTATATAATCCCTTTCTCGTCCTCGTTTATAACGAGGATGTTAACCTATTCCGTATCATTCTCTAACGAAGACGAAGTATGGATTGCATGATATTCATTTAATCATGAAGGGTTCTTTTTTGCGAAAAAAAAAGAACCTTGTACTTTTGGATACAAGTTCTTGACGACCTTAGAATATATTTTAATAATACATCAGAAAAGTACAAGAAAGATTAAAATACTAAAATGAGTTTTTAAAGGACGACTAGTCATGTCTTTATTGAAAATAAAGAAATATATTTGCACTTAAATAATTACAAGAATTGTTAAAATATCATCTAAACATGTTAATTTTGTTCAATATTTACAATGAAAGGTAAAGTTATTTATTCAGTAATATGAAAAGAAGTTTACTTTGTGGATTTTGTATTTTAATATCATACGTGTGTATGGCTCAAAAATACAGTTTTGAATTTCATTTAGGCTATGCCAATAATTTGCCTTCAAAACTAATCATAGAGCAAACAGGTTATGAAGACATTGAACTAAAAGCACATTATCACAGTGAACCTTTTAATTCACCTTATTACTGGCTATGGCGTATTTCGTATAAAAATGATTCTACATGCAACTATGAATTTGAAGCAGTTCATCATAAAATATACTTGCAAAATGAACATCCCGATATTCAGCATTTCGGTATATCACATGGTTTAAACCTGCTACTTCTGAACAGAGTTAAGATTTTTAAACACAATTTCCATTTGAATACTGGAGTAGGATTAGTACTGGCACATCCAGAAAATAAAATTAGAAATAAACCCCTAAAAGAAAGTGGTAACGGTATATTGGGCATGGGTTATTATTTGTCAGGTGGAGTCATTAATATTTCTGGGGGAAAATATTTTGCTATCTCAAAAAGATGGTATATTAATACGGAGATACGTTTCAATCCAAGTTATTCAGTCGTTCCAATCGTTGATGGTAAAGCAAAAGTTTGGAATTTTGCTTGGCAAGCAATTGGCGGAATAGGTTATTTTTTTATTAACTGATGTTACGCAAAATTTTCAATTCAATGTAAAGCCGGGTGTTGATAACTTTTGTAGTTCATTATAATACCGACTTACTAACAGGTTCATTATAACAATTCGCTTCGCTTTTGTTTTAAATCCGAATAATTCATAAAACTTAGTTTCATGAATTAAATAGGCGACAAAGATAAGGTAATATTTTTATTCTCTTTGCTCTAAAAATATAACTTTATCTAAGTCGGGGTTAACCTGCATTTATTCAATGTTTTAATTTTATTTATGAATAATGCAGGTTAAACTGTTAGTCTGTCGGCATCCCGTCTCGTCATTATTGACGAGATTAGAGTTTGACGGGACAAAATTCATTTCATTTTTTTGTTAGCGGTTTGGTATTAGTTATTAACATTCATAATTCCTATTTGCTATAAAATTAAATTATTTTTGCGTAGCATTAGTAATTAATTAATTAAAAAAAATCAAGTATATTTGTGCATTAATAAAAATTTAGATTATGAAAAAGTTTTTTGTTCTTTTTGTATTGATAGCATTTAGTTTTGGACTATTTGCTTCACCAATAACACCTGAAACAGCCAGAAGTGTTGCTGTTAATTATTTTAAACATTATGCTGCCAAAAGCAACGCCGTTGTTTCTGATATGATTACTTTTCAGAAAGACGGTTTAACAACCTTTTATGTATTTGTTTTTGAGGGAGGTGGTTTTGTCCTGATATCTGCTGATGATGCAGTTATTCCTGTTCTCGGTTATTCATCTAACGAACCGTTTGATAAAAACAATATCCCTGTTGTTGCTTCAGAATGGTTTCAATCATACAGCCATCAGATTAAATATATTGTTGACAACAATATAAGCAATAAAGAGACATTGAAAGAATGGAACAAAATTAAAAATAACGAATATGAAAAGTCAGGACAGGCAGTTAGTCCACTATGTTCAACGTTGTGGGACCAAAGCAATCCTTATTATAATTTATGCCCCGTTGTCAATTCGCAGCGTTGTGTAACCGGATGTGTTGCCACTGCCATGGCGCAAGTTATGAAAAAATGGAATTTCCCTACGACGGGCACGGGTTCGTTTACCTATACTCCTACTACTAATGGTTCTACCATAGGTCCGCTTACTGTTAATTTTGGTACTACTACGTATGATTGGGCAAACATGGTAAATACGGGTGGTACTACCAGTGCTCAAAAAACGGCTGTGGCTACGTTGATGTATCATTGTGGCGTTTCGGTAAAAATGGATTATGACCCGAGCGGTTCGGGTGCTTATACGTGGGATGTTGCTCCTGCCCTGATAAATTTCTTTAACTATTGTTCTACAGCCGAAATTCAATTTATGGCAACTTTTACTTCTGATAACTGGATTGCCATGTTAAAAGCAGAATTGGATGCTGGACGTCCTGTTCTTTATTCCGGTGATAATGGAAGTGAAGGTCATGCATTTGTTTGCGATGGCTACAATTCGTCTAATCAATTTCATTTCAATTGGGGGTGGTCGGGTTCTTCTAATGGCTATTATGCTATTGGAAGTTTGAATCCAAGTGGATATAATTTTAACTCGGACAACATGGCAGTGGTTAGAATTAAACCTCCTTCACAAGCACCCATAGCCGATTTCAGTGCCGATAACAGTGCACCTGCTGCAGGAGGTACAGTCAACTTTACCGATTATTCCAGCAATAATCCTACAACATTTTTATGGCAATTTGATGGTGGAACACCTTCCAGTTCTACAATGCAAACGCCACCACCCATTACCTACAGCGCTTGTGGAAATTATCAGGTTTCACTTACTGTATCCAACAATTATGGAACAGATACTAAAACAAGGAGTCAATATATAACTGCATGCCAACCTCCTTCCAAATGGATAAAACAAAATACAGGATTTGCAACGACTTATCGTGGCATAGAACAAATAGCCATTGTAAATCCTTATGTGGTTTGGGCTACGGCTTACGATGGCTCTGGAGGTGGTGCTACTATTCAGGAATTTACAAAAACAAAAAATGGTGGTATTACGTGGACACCGGGAACTATTGTGTTTACCAATTCTACGAGTTATGGTATTGCTAATTTACATCCTTTTAGCGATACTGTTTGCTTTGCAGCCATGTATCCAGCCACTGCAGCCAATGGTGGTGTCGTAGTAAAAACCGAGGACGGTGGTACTACATGGACTGTTCTGCCAAATTCGCCCGATTATTCTACCAGTTGGCTCGATTTTGTTCACTTTTTTAATGTTCATGATGGATTAACTATGGGTGACCCTAATACCAGTAGCAAGTATATTATTTATAGAACTTCCGATGGTGGAAATACTTGGACGCAAACTCCTGTTGCCAATATTCCAAATTGTCTTAGTGGGGAAGCCGGCATTACTAATCTCTACGATGCGGTGGGCGATACACTCTGGTTTGGAACAACAAAAGGACGTATATATAAAACAACTGATAAAGGATTAACTTGGACAGTTGTTGCTACTGGATTGGGAACATCAGCAGTTGCTCAACCTGTATTTAAAAATGGTAATATAGGAATTGTTACGGGTACCAACAATTCATCAGGTGCTTATATAGGAATTAAAAAAACTACGGATGGTGGTGCAACATGGACAACCTTATCTCCAACGGGATATTATGTAAAAGTTCCGCATATAGATTATGTTCCTGGGACAGCCTCGATGTGGGTAGATGTAAGTGCAAGTCTTTCTTCTTCTACTACTAATCCAGGCTCTTCCTATAGTATAGACGATTGTTCCACTTTCTTGAACATTGATACTGGTTCTGTTCAATACACATCGGTGGAGTTTTATGATATTAATACAGGCTGGGCAGGTGGATTTAATGAAAGTCCATCAGTAGGAGGTATCTATAAATGGAATCCTTCCGTAATTACATCCGTAACTCCTGCTCCTTATAGCAAGAATTCGAATGTAACTATTTATCCAAACCCTGCCAAGGAATTGATAACTATTCAATTCCCTTCAGTGTTAACGTCAAAAGTTACAATAGATATGTATAATATGCTTGGTGAAAAAATACTTTCACAGGAAGTTCAACAGGGTACCAATATAACTAAGATTAATATGTCTAATATGGATGCAGGAATATATCTGCTGATACTGAACGATGGCTCAACGGTTATAACCAAACGTGTTTCCAAAGTTAAATAAAATCAATTTCTCTGTTCAGTGATAAATGATGTCACTGAACAGAGAAACCTTCAATAACTTTTTTATAGTGAATAGGAACGCCTAAGAATCTGAAAGGGTGCTATGTAATAGCACCCCTTCATTAACCCAAATACAACAAACTATGAAAACAATTGTACGACAAAGGTAACTACTATTTTTTTATCTGCAACTGTTTTTTTATGAATTTTAAGAAAATTTTTATTAACAACGTTTACATAATGACAAATACAAATTCAGAGGGTTGAATAAAAATTTTTTCTTAGATATTTTTTTAATTTTCTACATCTTTTTCTTGTCAATTTTAAGGATAAAAATAGTGAAGTATAGAAAAACGACTAAAAACATTTTTTCTATAAAATGAGTAGAGTATTTTTAATCCCAAAAAAATTATGATTGTTGAAAAAACTATTCAGTTCATTTTAGACAAGTACGCATTGCAATATAGAAATACCACTATTGAAAAAATTATATGCGGTGCAACTTTTACGGCTGTTCAATTGTCAAATGGCTATTGTGGATTGGCAAAAACCGAATGCAATGAACCGGCAATGCATGGTCATCGGCGTAAAGAATCGCTATATTTACCCGGGAACATTAAGGGGAATAAAGTATTGGACTTTTTGAAATATCATAGCAATGAAAATTACCTCGATATTATCAAACTGGCAACTATCAATGCTCTTTCTGCAGAAATCATGGCAAAGGCAAACTATCATATTATTGAAAATAAAGACCCGCTGGAGTTGGTTGATATTACAAATAAACGCATTGCTATGGTAGGGGCTTTCTGTTCTTATATTCGTAAACTATCGCAAATGCCATGTACGTTAAAGGTTCTGGAATTAAATGCAAATGCCTTTGAAAAAGAATATATCCATTTATATATACCTGCGGAACGTTTCAATGAAATATTTTCTAATGCCGATATTGTGATTATTACGGGTTCCACACTTGCCAACCATACGATGGAACAATTATTGAGCGAAGTACCAAAAAATGCAACCGTAATAGTGGTAGGACCAACAAGCGGTATTCTTCCCGAATTTCTTTTTGAACAACAGGTGTCTATTATAGGTGCTACGCAAGTTATTGATGCGGATAAACTCTTTTCTGTTATTGCCGAGGGTGGTGCTGCATATCATTTATTTGATGGTGGTGCTGCCAGAAAAATATGTATCCTCCATGAATGAAGGAAAGACATTAAATCAAGTTTGGCTTAAGGCATCGGTATTGGGAAGTCTGTGGGCATCTTCTGAAATTGTACTTGGAAGTTTTTTGCATAATCTCAAAATCCCTTTCAGTGGAAATATTTTAACTGCTATAGGTATTATTTTGCTTATTTCGGTTGCTTTTCATTGGAAAGAGAAAGGACTGTTCTGGCGTGCAGGTTTGATATGTGCCCTTATGAAGGCTATATCGCCCAGTGCCGTTATTTTTGGACCTATGATTGCTATTTTTTGCGAAGCACTACTCATGGAAATTGCTGTACAAATTTTTCACAGAACCATCGTCGGATACTTATTGGCCGGTATGCTTGCTATGTCTTGGAACTTTGTGCAATTTATATTGAATTATTTAATCATGTATGGTTTCAAAATATTCAATTTATATGTAGATGTGTTTCATTTTATAGAAAAGCAGTTGCATATTTCTGTGTCAAGTCCATGGCTTTTAATACTTATATTGATATTTATTTACGTTATTATGGGATTATTAACTTCACTCATCGGAATTTATATCGGAAAAAAAATTAATAAAGCACATATACCGCTTAAAAGTCTATCGGTAGAAGAAGTACAAAAAATTAAGCAAACGCCTGTCGTATCTGACTTCCCTTTTTCATTAAATTGGCTTTTCATCAATGTGTTTTTAATACTGACTGTTTTTATTTTAATGGGATTTGCTTCATGGAAAATATGGATTACGGTTGGCTTGATGGTGGTTATAATTTGGTTTTTGCGTTATCCAAATAATTTTAAACGACTGCTTAAACCAGCATTTTGGTTATCGTTACTTATTATTGCCATATTATCGGCATTGGTTTATTATGAAGCAAATAAAACTATGTACGCGTTAACATCTGGATTAATAGCAGGAGTAGAAATGAATATCAGAGCCATTATATTAATAGTGGGTTTTTCGGTGATAGGAACAGAATTGAGAAATCCTGCGGTTGGTCATTTTTTTTCAAATACATCCTTTAAAAATTCGCAAATAGCCGTTGAACTTGCCTTTGCTACGTTGCCCGATATTCTTGCTGCTATGCCTTCCATAAAAGATTTTTTAAAAAAGCCTTTAAATAAAATTTGGGAAATGATTTCGTATATTGATTTTTGGCTTGAGAAGGCTGAGTTTAAAATGCTCTCTAAAGAAAACATTGTTATTATTACAGGAACGGAAAAAACAGGAAAATCTACAGTGTTGATGGAGTTAGTAGATTGGCTACAAGAACATAAGTATCGTATAGCAGGTTTTGTTTCTCCTTCGGTAGTAGAAAATAATATACATGTTGGTTATGATATTATTGATTTGCAAACAAGGCAACGAGTAATTCTTTCAAGAGTAGAGAATGAATGGTTCAAACCGCATGTTGGCAATTATTATTTTAATACCGAAGGTATTGCTATGGGAAATAAATCACTGTCCATTGATTATGTAAAACATGCAGATATTGTGGTAGTAGATGAAATTGGACCATGGGAATTGAAACATCAGGGATGGGCACATGGCATCAGTATATTATTAAAAGAATATCAAAATCCTATGTTGTGGGTTGTTCGTGAAAGTCTTGTAGATAAGGTAATATCATACTATTCATTAAAAAACCCATGTATTATTCATATCAAGGATGAAGATAAATTTCAAAAAATTTGGTTATTCCTGCATACAACTTCAAAATAAAACGAAATTTAATGTAATTTTGCACACGAAAGGGAAACATCATGAGCAGCATTACTCCACAGGAAAAAGAGGCATTAGACAAAACACTTGAATTATTATTAAGTGATTGCCATCGCTGTAAAAAGAAGGAAGACAAAATTCTTATTCGTAAAGCATACGATATTGCTTTTAAAGCACACGAGAATATGCGTCGAAAAAGCGGTGAACCCTATTTGTATCATCCGTTGGCGGTAGCACGTATTGCAGTAGAAGAGATAGGATTGGGTGCTACGGCCGTTATTTGTGCGTTATTGCACGACGTTGTAGAAGATTCTGACTATACTTTGGATGAAATTCGTACTGTATTTGGCGATAAAGTTGCCAGTATTATTGATGGACTAACCAAAATCTCCAATGTGTTTGACAGTGGTACCAATTCGTTGCAGGCAGAAAATTTTAGAAAAATGTTGCTAACTCTGTCCGATGATGTACGCGTTATTTTGCTTAAATTAGCCGACCGTCTGCACAATATGCGTACTCTGGATTCGATGCCCGATTATAAAAAAATGAAAATTGCTGCCGAAACCATTTATCTGTATGCCCCTCTGGCGCATCGTTTGGGTCTTTATGCTATTAAAACAGAATTGGAAGATTTATCTTTAAAATATCAGCATCCAGCAGTTTATAACGAAATAAAACGAAAAATTGAAGTCAGCGAAAAAGAACGGCAATCCTATATTAAATTATTTTGTAAACCTATAAAGGAAAAGTTGAACAGTGCCGGTATCACTTATACCATTTCCGGACGTCCAAAATCGGTATATTCTATTTGGAACAAAATGCAACTGAAAGGTGTTACCCTTGAAGAAATTTATGATATTTTTGCTGTACGTATTGTATTTGAACCTTCACCGGATATTAGCGAGAAAACCCAATGCTGGGCAATATATTCTATGGTGACAGATATTTATAAACCCAAACCTGACCGATTGCGTGACTGGATTAGTACGCCAAAAGCCAATGGCTACGAAGCATTGCATACTACTGTTATGGGGCAGGGAGGCAAATGGGTGGAAGTTCAAATTCGCTCCAAACGCATGGATGAAATTGCAGAACGTGGTTATGCAGCGCATTGGAAATACAAGGATGGGGGAGAAGAATCTGAATTAGACAAGTGGATTAAGAAAATGAGCGAAATGCTCGAATCAAACAATGAAAATGCTTTGGAGTTTATCGATGAGTTTAAAATGAATCTCTTTTCTTCAGAAATATTTGTGTTTACTCCCAAAGGACAACTGCGTCGCTTACCCAAAGGCAGCACAGTGCTCGATTTTGCTTATGATATCCATACTGAAATAGGTGACCATGCTATTGGGGCGAAGGTCAATCTTAAATTAGTTTCACTGAACTATGTGTTATCCAGTGGCGATCAGGTAGAAATATTGACCAGCGATATTCAACGCCCTCAAAAAGAATGGCTCGATTTTGTTATTTCACCCAAAGCGCGTACCCGTATTAAAGATAAATTTAGAACCGAACGCAGAGCCCTTATCGATAAAGGCAAGGAATTACTGGAAAATAAATTTAAGGAATTGGAAATTCCGTTGACAAGCCTTGTGTTTAAGCGACTGATGATTGGGTATGAAGTTTTTTCAAAAGAAGATTTTTATTATAAGGTAGGAAATGGCGAAATAGACCTTCAGAATGCAAAGAAAATATTGCAGCGAAAAAGTCGCAATAAATGGATTCGCTATTGGAAAATTCAAATAAATAAAACTACTTCAAAAATACCCTTTCTAAAACCTTCCGAAGCGGGAAAAACAACCAGCGAAAACCTTTTAAGTCCCGTTGACCGCAAAAAACCATTTGTGGTGAATGAAGAAATAAATCAGCAAAATTATAGCATTGCCAAATGCTGTAATCCTATACCCGGTGATGAAGTGGTTGGATACCTTGCTACACCCACCGATGTTATCATTCATAAAAAAAATTGTCCCGATGCTATTAAATTAATGGCAAATCATGGCGATAAGATTGTTGCTGTGCAATGGATAACTAAAAAAGTTTTATCATATCTGGTAAGAATTCAAATTACCGGTATAGACAATATAGGTATTGTTCATAATATTACCAATCTATTATCTAACGAATTGGAAATAAATATCCGTACTATTTATTTTGATGCGAACGATGGCATTTTTGAAGGATTTATTGATTTATATGTACACGATACTTCTTCCTTGTCGGAGTTAATTAAAAGTATTAAAAAAGTTAAGGGAGTTCAATCGGTTAAACGAGTTGAAACTACCGATACAGATTAATGTGTATAGAAAAATTTTTATTTTTCTAAAAAAATATTTACTTTTAGGCAACTAAAAATGATGTATTACGTCTATATAAGAAAAAAGTTTATGAGAACAATATTTTTTTTGAGTTTTTTTATGCTTTTGTTTAGTGCTTATGCACAGAAAACGCATGAACATTCTAAAACACATCCACCCCAAAAATCGGTGGATTCGGCAGTAAAAATGGTGGACCATTTTGTAAGAGAGGATGGCAATGGCGATGCTATTATTATTCAACGAGACAGGGAAGATTCTAATGCAGACCTATGGTTTGAGCATTATCTTACTGTTACAAGGCATGAAATTGCAAAATCTTTAAAACAAACTAAAGCAAGCGGATGTTCCAATCTTGATTTTGAAAATGGTAATTTTTCAGGTTGGACATGCCAGACTGGAACTAATAATGGTTATCCTGCTGGAAGTTGGACAGGAACTGCTCCTGTAGCCAACAGACATGTCATTACCAATGCCGCCAGTGGCAACGACCCTTATGGTGGTTTTCCCATGCTGGCACCCAACGGTGGAACTTTTTCGGTCAAATTGGGAAATGATGATATTAATTATGAAGCGGAACAACTTATTTATACGTTTAACGTTCAACCACAAGACACCAATTTTATTTATAAATATGCTGTCGTATTTCAAGACCCTGGCCATACTTGGAGTGAACAACCTTACTTTGAATTAAAAATTTATGATGGAAGTAATAATGTTATTCCATGTAGTTATCAACAATATGTGGCAAGTGGCAGTATTCCTGGATTTCAAACTTCTGGAGATATTCGCTATAAAACATGGACTACAGTAGGTATTAATTTGGGACCTTATGCCGGTCAAACGATTACTATAGTAGTAACCGCTGCCGATTGCGCCCAAGGTGGACATTTTGGCTATGGATATATTGATTTTATTTGTCCTTCTTCGTTTATTAATGTTCCCAATGTATATTGTGATAATATAACTTCTGCTACATTAACTATTCCCAATATTGATCCGGGTATGACATATCAATGGTCAACCGGTGAAACAACACCAACCATAACTATAAATCCACAAAATTATGATGGTCAAAGTGTAAATGTTTATATTCAATCGCCTACTTCTGCCGGGTTATGTGGGTTTTGGTATGCCTTCCCAATAGAAATCGTTCATATTACCCCTGCCTTTAATTTTACAGCAAGTTGCTTAACCGCTAATTTTACCGATGCTTCTACTATTAATCAGGGAAGTTTTACCAGTTGGCTATGGGATTTTGGCGATGGCACTACTTCTACGTCACAAAACCCTTCGCATACATATACAAACCCTGGTAACTATACTGTTACGTTAACGGTGTCGTCCGGCTCATGTCAGATGACAACTACACAACATGTTAATACAGTTGCCATTTCCTTATCTACCTCTTTTACCAATGTAAGTTGTAATGGCACAAATGACGGAACAGCAACAGTTACAGCCAGTGGTGGCAATCCGCCTTATCAATATTCATGGAATGACCCGGCACATCAAACAACTTCTACAGCAACTAACTTACCACCTGGCACCTATACGGTAAATGTAACCGATAATGGTGGCTGCCCCAATACAGCAACAGTAACTATTACTCAAGCACCAGCAGCAACTTCTACAATGAATCATACGGATGTTACCTGCTATGGAATGAGTAATGGGACAGCATCAGTATCTACATCAGGCGGAGTTCCTCCCTACACGGTGCATTGGAATAGTGGTCAAACAGATTCGTCAATTACAGGATTAGGACCTGGTACTTATTATGTTACACTGACCGATTCTCACGGTTGCAGTATTACCAACTCGATTACAATCTCACAGCCTCCACAAATAACTATTTCTGCTTCTGCATCACCTTCCGCTGTCTGTCCTGGAGGTTCATCTACTCTTACAGCCAATGGTGCAGTAACCTATAGTTGGAGTAATGGTATCATCACCAATCCTCAAACTGTAACACCCACATTAACCACGACCTATCAGGTTACAGGCACTGATGCAAATAACTGCACCGCTACGGCATCCACTACTGTTACGGTAAATTCCTTGCCCAATGTTTACATTACTGGGAATAATACGATTTGTCAGGGACAAAGTACAACCCTTACAGGGAATGGTGCTGTAAATTATGTCTGGACTACGGGATTTAATACACCCAGTATAACCGTTTCTCCCATCACCAATTCAGACTATGGCGTTCTTGGTACCGATGTCCATGGATGTACTAATACGGCTACGTTTCATGTAACGGTAATACCCATGCCAGTATCCAATGCAGGAAATGATACGGCAATCTGTGGACTAACATATACGCTTCATGCAATTCCTTCGGTAGGAACAGGTACATGGACCAGCACAGGTAATATCACCATTAATCCTATAAATAGTCCACAAGCCACCATCACAGCAACTCAAA
>CAYSIN010000042.1:0-23215 GCA_964431135.1 uncultured Bacteroidales bacterium | reverse complement strand
AAAATTAGTGTTTAAATCACTAATCGTGTCCAAGAATATAGGGGGTTGATACATTTGTATTCAAAATATTATGGGTGGGGTTTCGCCCTACACATTTCATTGGTCAAACTATGCTACCGATTCCTGTATCAGTAATTTATATGCTGGAAATTATTATTGTACAGTATCTGATGCAAGCGGTTGCCAAATTGATACCACTATTCATTTACAAAATGTGAATAGTATAAACATAGTTTTGGATTCTCTGATTAATATTAATTGCGAAAATCATAACAATTTTGGAAGTATATATGTTCACGGAATTAATGGTATTCCACCGTATAGTTATATATGGTCTCATGGAGCAATTACTTCAGCAATTACAAATCTTAGTGTTGGAAATTATTCAGTAACTGTTATTGATAATCAAGGATGTTCAAGTTCTATGACTTTCCATATTCAAAATACATATAATCTTTATTCATCCATAACAGCGACGGACGCTAACTGTACAAACAATAATGGTACTGCAACAATAACCGCTTCGGGTATTCATCCGCCATTTACTTATTTATGGAGCGATTCGTTGCATCAAACAACACCAACATCTACTCAACTATCTTCCGGTAATTACTCTGTAACTGTAACTGATAATATAGGATGTACTATGATTGCATATACGTCTATACATTTTTTTAACTACAATGTTATTAAAGGTAGAATTTATATGGATGACAATCAAAATTGCATTCAGGATAACGGAGAATTGGGAATTCAAAATCATACGGTTAAAGTATTACCTGCAAATAATTGCAGTTATACTAATGCATCAGGTGATTATATTTTATTTACAAATCAATTAAATAACTCAGTTGCAGTTTCAAATTATTACTCAGATGGAAATTTTCCAACGTGTCCATCGAACAGTATTTTAAATGTAAATTTTACCAATACATGCGGTGATACCTCTTATAACAATGATTTTGGTTATTATTATAATCCTGACTATTTTAATTTACGCATTTCTCCAAGTTGGACCAGTGCCCATCCCGGTTTTAACAAAATATACAAACTTTATGGATATAATAATAGTGCAACTGCACAAAATGCCTTGTTACGGTTAACTTATGATACAGTATTGCAATATATTTCCAGCAATTTTAATGGAGTATATAACTCAACATTACATACAGTAGAATGGACGGCAAATAACATTTCTCCCTACAGTTATGTAAACAATAACAATTTAATTCCTATGGCTACGTTTTATGTTCCAACCACTATTTCCATCACAGACACCTTGTGTGCCTTATTTGAGATATTCCCAACTACGGGAGATATTTACCCTCATGATAATTCTATATCTATATGTCAGCCAGTAACAGGCTCTTATGACCCTAATTCAAAAGAAGTTTTTCCAACTGGACAGGGAACAAAAGGATATATTACTACTAACGATTCGGTATTATTTTACACTATTCATTTTCAGAATACGGGAAACGATACATGTTTTACCGTAGAAATTGCGGATACGCTTTCGTCGTATCTTGAACCTGCCAGTATTGAAATGGGTGCTTCAAGCCATCCATGCACAACAACATTAAAGGGAACAGGAATTCTTTCTTTCCGCTTTGATAATATTTTATTGCCCGATAGCAATACAAACCCGGAAGAAAGCAGCGGATTTGTAAATTACATGGTTCACTTGAAACCAAACTTGCCACTGGGAACGGTAATCAACAATACAGCATACATTGTTTTTGATTTTAATGCACCGGTGGTTACCAATACTACAGTCAATACCATTACCTCTTTTGAAACAATTGCAAACGAAAGCAATCATACGGGTGTAAGAGTATATCCCAATCCATTTAAGGATTTCACAACGTTTTATGTGATTGATTTTCATCAAGGCGAAAAATATAGCCTCGAAATTTTTGACATGCTGGGTAAATCAGTGCTCTTATTTGAAAATATTCATACCAAAACGTTTAATGTATATTCTACCCATTTGGAAAGCGGAATATATTTTTATAAGGTTTCAACTTTTACTACTGAAATAGCAGTTGGAAAAATAAGTGTAGAATAAATTTTGTGAAGAAGGAAGAGAATATTCTTCTAACTGTCTCATCAGCAATGACGAGATAGAATGATAAAAAAAAAATAAACAGTTTATAGATACACCCTAATTATAGAACCCTACTTCAAAATAAAACATTTAATTATAAGTTTTTTATAATTATCAATTTCATTATTATATTTGCTGGTTATTGTAATATTATAACTAATATAATATCCATTATGAAAACAACAGTATTAACATTCTTTTTTTTATTGTTCTACATTATTGGTTGCTATTCCCAGCAACAGGGGAATTTGTTAAAAAAGACCAATCGATATTTCAATAATCAAATTACCAATGAACCCGATTCGGAATATCATGGGAATTGGGGTGGCATAGAAGTTGGATTTAACAACTATTTGACTTCATCCAATAAGATAAATCACCATTTTTTAGAGTTGTTGCCATGGCATTCACGTTCAGTCAGCATTAATTTTACAGAATTCAATATAAATCTGTATAAGAAAAGAATGGGAATTACTACGGGAACCGCTTTAGAAATAAACAATTATGTTTTCAAAAAAAACTTTTCACTGTCACTTGATACATTGGCTCATTTCAGTTATCAACTGGATACCGTTCATCATTTTATTAAAAACAAATTGTCAGTACTCTATCTTTCGGTACCGATACTTTTTGAATTTCAATTTCCCGTAGGAAAAAAGGATAAACGAATATTCTTTTCCATTGGAGGTATTGGTGGATTAACAATTGATGCTTATACTCATCAAAAATACACAGAAAATGACGTTGAACATAAAATCAGTATTCGTAATTCCTATCATTTATTATCATATCGCTATGGTCTTACTTTTAGAATGGGTTATCGTTTTATCAGAGTATTTGTAAACTACAGCCTTTCGCCTTTGTTTAAATCTGAAGATGCACCTGAATTATATCCATTTTCGGCAGGCATTGCATTGCTAATATTGTAATTTTATTCGTTTTTACCGTAATGATGAGACTCCCTTACAAACAAAATTCAATTCATTCTTTTGTATGCGGTCTGGTATCCGCATACAGGCTAATAATCCATGTCGTAGTTATTATTTCTACGAGGTGGAGCATTTAATTCGTCTGGTTTTTTGCCAGAATAGGTTTTTACGAGTTTATTGTCTTTAAATTCAGCATCAAAGATAATACCTCCGGTAGATTCGTAATACGTAGTACGTCCATTTTTCAATCCGTGTTTATATTCAACAATGCTTTCAATGGGTCCCATGGGGTAATATGATTTCCAAGTACCTTCGGGGCGGTCGTCTTTATAAAATTCCTCGCGTAACAAGGCACCACGTTCATCGTAATAAAGCCATTTTCCTTCTTTCTTTCCATTTTTATAATTGCCCGACATATTGGGTTTACCGTTTTCGTAATAGGTGGCGAGTTCACCTTCATAACAATTATTCTTTTTATTTTCTATACGTTGTACATTGCCATTTTCCCAATAATAAACAATTTTCCCATCGGGAACACTATCCTTATAAGTAATTTCATATTTTTTATTTCCATTTTCCCAGAAACCTTTCCACAAGCCTTGCATAACACCATTAACGAAACTACCTTCCATTTTCATTTTCCCATTTTCATGCCAATTTTTCCAATAGCCCTGCTCTTTTCCATTTACAAAATTGCCTTCACGAAATTTTTGTCCATTTTCATAATAAATAACCATGGGTCCATCTTTAACGCCATCTTTAAAATTAACAATTTTCCAAATACTGTCGTTGGCATACCAATAAGTCCATGTACCGTCCATTTGTCCTTGATTATAAAAACCTTCGTTACCCTTGTGTCCGTCGGTACGCCAATAGGTCCATTTCCCGTGTTGTATATCGTTTTCAAAATTTCCTTCTATATCTTTTTTCCCATCCTTTAAATACCAGACGGCTGAACCTTGTTTTTTCCCATGTTGAAAGGTTATTTGCGATTCGATGTTTCCATTTTCGTAATATTTAATATGTTTACCTTCTCTGATATCCTTTACAAAATTTCCTTCCATTTTCTTGTTTCCATTTTCATAATAAAATAGCCACAATCCTTCTTTGAGGCTATCTTGCAACATACCTTCCATTTCCTTTTGTCCGTTGGGATACCATGAAATATTTTTACCGCTTCCAAAATTCAGTTCCGATTGAAGTTTCCCGTCAGCATACCAACTTTTCCATGTTCCACTATATGCACCATTTACAAATTCACCGGTAATGTGCGGATGTGTATTTTCATAATACGATTCAAATTTTCCATTTTCGATGCCGTTGGAGTATTCGCCTCGCTGCTTTACAATGCCATTGTCATAAAATTCCTGTGTATAGCCTGTTCCATTTATCAAAGTTTGCTTTCCATCCGGAAGCCAGAAATTTAAAATGCGACCTTTATCGTTGTTAAAATAACTTTCCTTTTTCTTGTGCCCATTGGGATAATAATATGTCCATATACTGTCTTTCAAATCCAACTTGTAAAAACCCGTTGTTTGCAATGTACCATTTTCGTAATATTCACGATAAGGTCCCTTTTTCATTCCATAGATAATTTCACCTTCGTTTTTTATTTGTCCATTAGGATAATAATAAATGACTTTTCCGTTAATCATTCCATTAGCAAAATCAAGTTGCTGTTTCAGTTTTCCATGAATATCGTAATAGTTCCATCTTCCATATTCCGCACCGTTTTTCATTATTCCTTCGCTGGCTTTTATCTTATTCTTATAATACAGCACAACGGTATCCTGAGCCATACTGCTCATGCCAAAAAACAATAACAAACCAATAATCCAATAATGTTTCATGCTTAATTTTTTTGGAGTAAAAATAATGAATAAGAATAATCCATGTTTTAAAACTTTCAGCAAATTATGAACAGGTTTTTCAATATAGGGAACTTTTAAAATTTGTATTTTTTTAAAACCGCACGTGTCTCGTCAGCAATGATAAGACGAGAAAAAACGCAAAGAAATAGATATCAATACGTTGCGACTCCATAGCAAACTTGGCGGTTATATTATTAATTGAATTTTTAGTAGTGCCCTTATTAAAATTTTCTTCGGTTATGTTGCTTAATTTTTGTTTTTTTCGTTGATAACCTGATACATCAACGTATTGAGTTCTTCAAAATTAATAGGTTTAACAATGAAATAATGTATGCCAGCCTGTTCGCATTGTTTTTGTACATCGGGCAAAGCATGTGCTGTAAGTGCAATAATTGGTGTCTGTGGGCGATATATTTCTTCAGGATGTTTTAATATAAAGTCTGCGGCTTCTATGCCGTTCATTTCGGGCATTTCAATATCCATTAAAATAACATCAAAGGCTTGATTTTTTAATAATGAAATAACTTCTTTTCCGTTTTTGGCAATACATACTTCATGTCCATATCGTTCGAGCGATTTCAGGGCTACTTTTATATTCAACTCATTGTCTTCGGCAAGCAGTATTTGAAACGATTTTTTGATATATGCTTCGCTATCGGCAGGCTCTGGAATTAAAGGCAATTCGGCAGCATCGGCAAACGATGTCCCGATTTGCAATGGCACTCTGAAATAAAATTCCGTTCCCTTTCCGTACTGACTTTTAAACCATAGCGACGAGTTGAGCATTTTTACCAGATGTTTGCACAACGACAATCCAAGCCCCAGTTCGGTAGATTCGTTTAAAATATTGGTATCGTGCAACGCCTTGCTAATAGATTTTTGTTTTTCCTCATCCATGCCAATCCCAGTATCTTTTATGCTGAACAACACCACTACCTTATTTTCATCCAGCATAATTTCTTCAAACGTTGCTGTTATACTTATTTCACCTTTCTCGGTAAACTTAACGGCATTGCTAATTAAATTGAACAATACCTGACGGATAAAACTTTCGTCACCCACAAGATAGCGTGGTATCTGCTCGTCCACAGAATAATTAAAGTGCAGTTTTTTGTATCGTATAACTTGCGAAAATTGTGAAACAACCTGACTAATCAAATTGTTAATTTCAAACACCGACAGTTCAAGGTTTATGCGTTCGGGCTGCGAATAATACACGTGCATAGCTTCTTCAATCATACTCAGTATTTGTTTGGAAGCATCGTAAATGGTCTGGCAATAATCACGCTGCTCGTCGGTAAGCGTAGTTTGGGTTAAAAGGGTATTCATACCTATAATAACATTGAGTGGTGTTCGCAATTCATGACTGATGGTAGTAATAAGATTGGTTTTACTGTCTAAAGATTCTTTGGCTTTGGTAGCGAATTCTTCACGTTCACGTATAACTTGCTGTAATTTGATTTTTGCTTGTTTGTTTTCTATAAGTTCTTTAGATAATTCGGCTGTACGGTCATCTATTTTTTTACGAAGAAAATTTGACAGTTTGCTATCAATACGTATTATCTGAATAATGGTAGGTAGAAATAATAGTGTAAGCATAATGCCAATAAAAATGACATACATCAGTTCTTTTCGCAAATCTTTATATACATTATCAATATTAACATCTACGCCTACAATAAATAATTTACCTTGCATGGTGTATAAAGGAACCAGCACCGTTCGGTAAATGCTCGATTTCTCTCGATGGGTTATAAATACAGGTTTTTTGGTTTTAAGCACAGACGCTATGGCTTTATCCTTATCCTTAAAAGGAGTAAAATAATGAATGGAGGTTTTATGTGTCAGTTCATAATCATTGGTTGAGCAACTGATAAAATAGGGAACGCCGTCTTTTAGCATAATCGTATAAATACACGACACATTCAATTTTTTTGACAAATCGGTAAGCCTCATAATGTTTTCCCAGTCCTGCTTTGCCGAAATGGAACTGGAATCGAGTACATCGTCATGAAAATTCAATGGAAGTGCATATTTTACATTGGAGGATGCAATCAGAAGTTGCTGGTCGATGTTTGACAGCGAATCTTTTTCTTTTTCATTATAAATAAATCCTAAAATAAAAACAAGTCCAATAAAATAAATAAGTACCGGAACGATAAACTTTTTTACTAACGATATAAATTTGTTTTTTTTCAACGGTTAGAAATAAGTAATTTATAAATGTTTTTTATTTATTCTTCATGGATTTGTCTGTTTTTTTCTAAAAAACTCCTTATAAAATATTCCCAATGCAAACAGCAATAGCAGTATGGAACTGGCTAACGATATTTTTTCACCGGTAAAATAAGAGGAAGGCTCAAAGATAAATGCTAACTGGTGATTGCCCGCAGGTATGATAGCCGCCCTCAATACATAATTCACTCTAAAATATGGTGATTTTTTTCCGTCAATATACAGATTCCAGCCTTTGTCGTAATAAATATCGGAAAATACTGTAAATTGCGGAACAGAAGAAGTGAATTGATATTTGAGCGTATCGGGATGATACAAGGTTAATCGAATAGATGCCGCTGAATCGAGGCGATAGGTAAATTTCCCGATAGTCGAAGCAAAACGTTTGTCAACAATTGCTTCGGTAGCAGGATTGAATTTTGAGAGTGCTGTCAATTCGCTGTCGGCATTTTCTACCAGCCTGTACGATTGAACAAACCATGCATTACCCAATGCCTGTGGATTTAACTGAACAGCAGGATTTTTGTCTTTATCGGGGTATATTATATATTTAGTGTTCAGCATATTTAACACGTTGAAATTGTTTTGTGAAATTTGATGTTCAATGAGTTCCTGATAGCGTTTCATTTTGGCACCATGATATCCACCTATGGACTTATGAAAATATGAAGTGCTGGCATCGTTAAAAGTATTGACAGCAACATTGAGTACTCTGTAATACGGGTCGGGGTCTTGCAGTATTCTCATATCGGCATCGGTAGGTTTAAACGGTACTTTTGCTTCACGTGCATCTACAAACATTTCGTTGTGCACATAGCGTTTATTTACAGGCCATAAATCAACTAGAAAAAGAACTGCAAATGCGGCTACAATCCACGAATTTTTAATTTTTTCTCTATATAATAAATAAATAATGCCTGCGGAAATAATAACAAAAACAAGTGAACGAAAGGCATCGGAGCGAAACATGCCTTCACGGTCGGAAATTATTTCTCGCAACGGATAACCTGCCGAAGCCAGTTGACTGTCTATACTTGCAGAAAAATTGAAAAACATGCCGGGAACGAGCCACAACAAAAGTAAAATACCACCCAATATGCCTGCCGTCCATTTGAGCGATTTTAGCAAGCGTGCCTTATCCAGAGGTTTCATTATTAATTCATATACTGTTGTTATGGCTAAAAAGGGCATGGTAAATTCGGCAATAACTAATATCATAGAAACCGTTCTGAACTTATCGTAACCGGGAATATAGTCTAAAAAGAAATCGGTTAGCCACATCATATTTTTACCCCAGGCAAGCATTATAGAAAGCAGTGTTGCCAAAAAGAGCCACCACTTAAACCATCCTTTCTGATAAAACATACCCAATATAAATAAAAAGAAGACAACAGCACCTATATAAACCGGTCCACTGGTAAAGGGCTGTGAACCCCAGTAGGTAGGAATTTGTTTGGCTATCTGGTCTGCTTGTGCTGAGCCATACATGTTTTTAAAATATTGATAGGTATCTGAATTTTTATCCATATTGGTATAAGAAGCACCACCCATGGCATTGGGCACAAGCAATGTTAGCGATTCACCTATGCCATAACTCCATGCCGTTACATAATCCTTGTCAAGACCTTTGGTTTTAATATTTTTATCCAGCGAAAGTTCCGATTCGCTACGCGTTGAATATTTGCTGTATTCATACGTCAACCATAAATTAGTAATATTGCATCCCACTGCTATTACTGCGGCAATAAGAATCATGGCTGATGTTTTGATGAATGGTTTATATTGCTTGGTACGAATAGTATTGATAACTTCAAAAAGAAGAAATAATAAAATAATAAGGAAGGTATAATAAGTAATCTGAACATGGTTAACTGAAAGTTGTAAGGTAAAAAATATACCAAAAATGAGAGTGCCTAGGAGTGGTTTGTCTTTATAGGCAGCATAAATGGACGCAACAATAACAGGCATATAGCCAATAGCAAAGGCTTTGGTAATATGTCCCGGTTCAAGTATTATAAGAAAATAAGTAGAAAAGGCAAAGGCGATAGCCCCCGCAAAACTTAGCCATGGTTTATACCCCAGTAATAGCAAAGCAAAATAAAAACCCAACAAATACAAAAAAAGTATGCCTACTGGTTTTAAACTGTTGAGAGAAAAAGCCTTGTTTAAAAAAGTCCAGAAGTTCCCTTTTAAAGGGATATTGATAAGATAGGAAGGCATGCCACCAAACATAGAATTGGTCCAGAGTACAGCCTTTCCTGATTTTTGTGAATAATCGGATATCTCTTTGGACATTCCCAGATAATTGGATACATCGCTTTGTTGCATTCGCTTACCTTGTAATATCGGTGAAAAATATGCAAACGAAATGATTAAAAAAACAATAATCGGTAAAAAATAACTCCCAATTTTATTCCATGAAAAATTACTCATAAATTTTTTTTTTCAAAAGTACATTAATTTTTATAAAGAATGATTAAAAAATATACTAAAAGTAATCTTGTTTATAAAATTTTTGTTAACCTGCATTATTCAAACTTGAATTCAGGTTTAGTGTTAAACGAAATTAGCAAGTTGATATAATATACGATTGTATAAAATAAAATTGTCTTATATATTTGCAAAAAAAATAAATGAAAACGCTGGTACTCGGTGCAAGTCCTAATCCACAACGGTATTCGTACAAGGCTATAACCATGCTGCGTCATTACAACCATGAGGTTGTGGCTATAGGCAAGCAGGAAGGTATGGTTGCCGATGTTACCATTATTCATAAACCTATTGAAATTCCTCAGTTGCATACGGTGGCTATATATTTGTCGCCCAAGAATCAAAAAGAATATTACGATTATGTATTTTCATTGTCCCCTGTTCGCGTAATTTTTAATCCGGGAACCGAAAATGATGAATGGCGTGCATTACTGAACCAAACAGGAATACAGGTTATTTACGGATGTGTTCTGGTCTTGCTTTCTACTCATCAATATGAATCATAATACTATGGCAAAAAAAAATATCAAGGCAAAACAAACTCATGCTAAGCCCACAGTACAATCAGTAAATCAACAGAAAAAAAATTTTAAATGGTACTATGTTTTGATTTTTGCTGTGGCATTTGCAGGTTATCAAAACACCTTTCATCATGGGTATGTACTGGACGATTATTCAGTAATTAAAGAAAATTTTGTTGTAAAAAAGGGTACGGAAGGCATTCCTATTATTCTTAAAACAGGATACCGATATGGATATTGGAATTCTCCCGACAATCTGTATCGCCCACTTCCACTCATTATGTATGCTGTAGAATGGGAATTATGGCCCGATAATCCAACACCTTCGCATATTATAAATGTGTTGCTTTATGGATTATTGTGTGTACTGCTTTTCAAAGTACTTTTAAAACTGTTCGCTTCGTACAACATGCTATTACCTTTGCTTGCAACCTTATTTTTTGCATGGCATCCCATTCATACCGAAGTGGTCGCCAATATCAAAAGCCGCGACGAAATTCTTGCTTTTCTTTTTCTCCTTCTGTCTGTGTGGATGTTATTGTTATATATTGAAAAAAAATCATCGCTCACGATTATTCTTGCATTGATTTCGTTTTTTCTTGCACTTCTTTGCAAAGAAAGCGCCATCACTTTTTTAGCAGTTTTCCCACTTATTTTATATTTTTTTACACCCCTTAAAACATCTAAAAACATTTCAATGAGCGTCTTGTTTCTTATCCCAACTTTTCTGTTTTTTGCTATGCGTTCCAGGGCTATTGGCAATCAGGCACAAGTTAATGCTACTACCATCGTGGACAATTTGTTGCTAGCAGCACCCAATTATGCCACACGTCTTGCAACAGCATTAAAAATTATGGGAAAATATTTATGGATATTGCTAATTCCCTATCCACTGGCATGCGATTATTCATACAATCAAATTCCCATTACAAACTTCCTGAATTTTTACACCTTGCTTTCTATTGCTATCTATCTTACATTGGCATACTTTGCGATTAGCCTTTTCAAAAAGAAACATCTCATGTCATTTGTTATCCTGTTTTTTTTCATCACCATGTCTATTTCGTCCAACCTGATTATGATTATTGGTTCATCGTTTGGTGAACGGTTTTTGTTTGTTCCATCGCTTGCTTTTACTATTGCCCTTTCTTATTTGTTACTGTATGGATTCAAATTACTTAAACCCGCGGATAATCAACGCTTCAAAGATATTTTTCTTTCCAGAGCATTTTTAACGGCATTACCCATATTAATTCTTTATTTTTCTATTACGTATTCACGAAACAAGGATTGGAAAAGCAATCTGAGTTTGTATGAAGCAGATATAAAAATCTCGCCCCAATCGGCTCACATGAATTATTATTATGGTTTAGAAGTGATGAAAGGTAAAGCCATGAAAGATGGTGAAATAGTAAAACCCCAATATCTTGATACGGCAATTTATTATTTTGAACGGGCAAAAAAAATTGTGCCAACGTATGCCGATGCGTATGACCAGATTGGACTTGCCTATTTTCGGAAAAAAGATTGGAATAAGGCATTGGCATATTATGACAGTTGTTTAACACTGTCGCCCGGAAAATCCATTACATACAGCAATATGGGAGTTATTTATTTTAACAGCAAGCAATACGACAAAGCCCTGACTGCATACGAGAATGCAGTACGCTATGACCCCAAATTTGCCGATGGATGGCTTAATCTGGGCAGTACTTATGGCACACTTGGAAAATATAACGAAGCGATTGCCGCCTTTAAAAAGTGTATCGAATACAATCCACAATATGCTATGGCATATTATTTTTTAGGGGTAACCTATCAAAATATGGGCGATGCACAAAATGCACGTTTTTACCTTGACAAAGCCGCCGAACTTGACCCAAAATGGAAAAAATAAAAGCAACACATATTATTTTATACCGACTTGCTAATACCGACTTGCTAACAAGATAATTAAAACAATTCGCTTCGCTTTTGTTTTAAAACTGTTAGTCTGTCGGCATCCCGTCAAAAACTCTTACAAGAGTTTTTGACGGGACAAAATTCATTTCATTCTTTTGTTAGCGGTTTGGTATAACAAGTCGGTATTAGCACTCTTTACTATCCTGAAACATCCTGATATTTTCTGTTTTACTTTGAGCATGCGTAAATCACGTTCTGCAAGATTATTATCAAACGGCACTTTGGGAACATAGAGAAAACGCAATGTTTGCTATTTTTCTTCTTTTTTTGTAAAGGCAGATTTCCAGTAGTTTTGAAATAATTGCCCCCATGAGTCAAACTCTTCACGATAAAAAACACCAATGCCTTGCGTATAAGGTGATGTATCTTTAATTATATTGGTATTGGTATGATTAAATCCTTTGGCTCTCAATTTGCCCGAATTATTTAATTTGGCTTCAATATCAAAATCACCAATAAGCATAGATGACTCGGTTTGATTCCCATTGGAAACACCAAGATTGGTATTAATCGTTATTCTATCGTTCCAAATCTGTGTGCTGAGTGCCAATGCCAGTTCTTCGTTGCTTATCTCACTTCCCGGCTTATAGTTGACGCCCATGTTGACTGTTTTTGAAATTTGCGATAACCAATGATTTAACTGATTGGTGAGCAATTCGGAGGAATTAACCCCTACAACATTGTTTCTATATTCAACAGTTTTAATTCCTCCTTTAAATTCGTCGGGTGTAGAAAAACTGTTCAGCACCAAAAGAGAAATTAACTGCTTATTTATTTCTTCTTCCGAAAGTGAAGAAAGCACTCCTTCCACTCTGCTGTCGGAATCGGGTACCTTAATGTTAAACTTTAAGGCAGGAGACAGCAATTTGTTTTTTAATAAAAGAATACATTCCACGGGATAATTTTGCTTGTACGTAGAATCAAGCATGAGTTCATACAGACTTGTTTTTAATTTATATTTTGCTTCTATGTCCATATCTGCCTGTAACGGGTCTCCGCTAAAGGTAATAGTAGAACCGTTTTCAATTTCAAACTTTTTATTTATTACGTTTTGCAGGGTAAATAAATAATCTCCTTTAGAAATTATGTAATTCCCAAAAATGGAAAAATCACCGTTGGGGGTCAATACGAGACGCAAGTTTCCGTTTCCCTGTGCTTTAATAATATCGCCCATTTTGGCATCAAAAATTAATTGAATGTTGGCATCGTTGGTGGCTTGTATATTAAAATCCAAACTCAAACCACTGGTTTCAATGGATTTTTGAACAGTATCTTTTACTACTGCATGTTTTTTATCTACAAATTGAATAAAATTTTGTTCAGACAGGTCGCTGGTAGATTCAAGACTTAGATAGAATTTGGTACCTTTTTCGGTTTGAGCATTGGCATAAATTTGCAAATTATTCAGTAAGCCTTTAATATTAACTAAACCCGATGCATATACGGAACCATAAAATAAATTGTTATCGCTGTATTTAGTGTTCATACACAGGAATTTTTTGGTATCAAACATCAAATCAAAATAAACACCGGTAAAATAATGGTGCGTTACTTTGCCCGTAAATCGTGCTACATTGATATCCTCATCATACACATCAATACCGTTTACAATAAAGGCATCGGGTGTAACATCCACATCGCCCGTAAAATTATAACGCGTATTCAGGTATGAAATCATGAGCGACGTTTTTATGAGCGATATTTTACCTTCCAGCACGGGTTTTTTCAAACTTCCACTGAGCAACAAATGTCCAGTAGCCATGCCTTTAATATCACAGGCAAACGATTTGATAAACGGTTCCAATACATTCAGTCGCCATTTATCCAAATTTATTTCGGCTTTAACGGTGCCATCAGGAGTATAATTGCCTTTAAAATCCAACGTTTTAATATTGCCCCGATGCGCATCTCCCTCGTATTTTAACATGTTTTGTTCATCATCCCATTTGCCAGTCAGGTTAAATTTACCCAATTCTTCGTTATTAATCATAAGATGTTCTATTGTTATGCCCGACAAAAGTAAGGGTTTCGACATGGCTCTGCGTATAACTACATTACCGCTTAGTTCACCAGCCAGTGTTATACCAGATGACTTGATAAACGGATTGATGCTGTTTAACATGAGTTGGTTTATAGAAACATTCAGGGTATCCGATAGTGTATTTCCCAACACACCATTGATTGAAACATATTGATTTTGCTGATTGAGGATAAATTTTTGAACAAGAATGGATGAATCAAGCATGGAGATTTTTCCATCGTTGATGTACCAATCGTTGTTGTTGATATTTATTCGTGAGGGTTGGGTAACTACATCCAAAAACAAATGTTTGTCTCTGGACAATAGCGTTGCGGTAAGCGATAACTCACCATCGCCAATAATACTGTCATGCTGCTGCCACCATGTATGTAGTTCGTTTATATCTTTAGTCGTGGTAATGTTGGTTGTAAAATTTTTCAGCCCTGATTTATCGGACAAATATAACTCAGATGTGGTAAGGGTTGTATATAATTTTTGATTTTCAGATTTGACGGTTATATCCAAATTTGACAAGGAAAAGGAAAATAATTTTATGGAATCGGAATTAATATGCACCATTATATTGTCGGGATAGGAAAGCGAAAAAACAACATTACTGTTACTGCCAACGTACAGCCACGGCAAAAAAACACGCATTTTTTCAAAATTTTTATGAACCGTCATGTTTCCATTGATAGAAAAATTTTTATCGGAGGTAAAATTCTTTTTTACATCAACAAAAATCAACGAGGGCAAGTAAAACTTACTATTTTCCTGTATCGAAGCAAGCAAGGTTTGATATTGAAAATAACCTTCCAACGTAACATTGAGCATGCTCGAAATCAATAACAGTTTTTTCTTGCCCGCAGTGTCTATTTGAGCAGATGCACTGATATGTTCACACGATACTTTTTCTTCTTTCAGCAAACACTCCAGTTGATATATATCAACATCACCCTTCATGTTATCGGGCTTATCACCGGTAATTTTGGAATCAAGTAAAAACGATAAGGTCATAATAGAATCTTCGGGGATAAGGTGCAATTTGTTCAGTTTGGCATTTTTTATATCTGCCATGAAATTAAAAACAGGCTTTTTTTCTGAAAAATCTATTTTTCCCAGAAAACTCAATTTGATATTGGGGTCATCCAGATTTAACGAACCGTCAAACATTTTTTCGGTAACGGTGGCATTGATATCGATATTTTTATACCAGTAACGATTAAAATATATGGAAGCAACATTTCCTTTTACATCGCCTTTGAACGTATTGCCTTTGGTAGTGATTTTAATATTTGCATTTAGAGACACTTTTTGCAGTGTGGGTTCCATTTTCAGAATTTTTCCTGCATTTATTGAATCGAATGAAATATTTCCATCGATAAATGTTACTTTTTGAGTGGAATCGTATTTTATAGTGGCATCTGTTTTTAATGAACCCATACCGGTTTTCATCGTTCCATACGCCACCACATCGGACATAAAACCTGTCAATTCCCCTTTATAAACAATATTCCCAAAATCGTTGAACATGGCAGGCAGTTGCAACATTTTTTTCTGGTCAAAGGGTGGAAGTGGAAAATTATAAAAGTCGGAAACGTGTGTTTTTAAATAATCAAATTTCAATGTAAAAAAAGTATTTGAAATATATGGCAATCCTTGTATTTCATAATTTCCTTTGACCATAGTATATTTCTTGTATCTGAAAATAAAATCTTTGGTTTTTAAAAATGATAACGGTCCTTTTACTTTTCCTGCTACAAAGATATACTGGTCAAATCCTTTTAATGCCGAAGTAAAAAAAGCAATATCGGTAGAATGTACTTTAGACGAAAACAGAGAAACATCAAACAGTACATTTTGCTCAAACTGACTAAAATCAGCCAGCGATTGCATTTTTAAATTAAAATACGGGGCACGAATGATGCTATGGGAAGTTTGCAGATAAAGATTTTTTAAATAAATACCCGTTGAAGCCAGTATTCCATCGGTAGAAAGCCTTTCAAGGGCAAGTCCACTTCTCTCCCGAAACGAAACATGATGAATATGAAACCTTATACTGTCATTCTGAAATTGAACTTTTCGAATTTCTAGCGAAATATGATTTACATCGATACGATTGAACGAAACAACGCCTTTTTCTTCCGTCGTTTCACTGGACAAATTAGTATATTTAAACCTTCCGTTTTGAATAGTTACTTTATTTACCCAAAACGTAAATGGCTTGGAAATAGAGGCGTCGGTTGTGTCTCCTTGCAATGCATCCAATACGAACTGCATATTGGATACGCCCTGTTTATTTTGAATTAAATAGCATTGTGGCTGCCACAATTGAAGTTTATTTATTTTTATAATTTTCTTCTTTAGGCTCAACTCTGATAGAGTTACATTCAGATGACGAATATAAAATAAAGTGTCTCTTTGCTGGTCTTCTACATATACATGGTGCAATACCAGTGTCTTGAATACGGAAAAATCAACACCATTAATTTCTACTCTGGCATGAAGTTGCGATGATATTTTGGATGCAATAATCCTTGAAAGATAGGTCTGAACAGCCGGGCTTTTAAATATTATGAAAATAAAAAGGAGTACCCCTAAAATACCCGCCAGCACGTATATCAATATGGAATATTTTTTCTTAATTTTGCCAAAATTTTCACACAAAAGTACAAAATTTGAATACAATTATTACCATACTTGCTATTGAATCGTCGTGTGATGATACATCTATAGCCATTTTGCAAAATAACGAACTGTTAAGCAATGTAATTGCCTGCCAGGAAGTACATCGTAAATATGGAGGTGTGGTGCCTGAACTTGCTTCGCGTGCCCATCAATCTAACATGGTCCCTGTATTGCACGAAGCCTTGTTGCAAGCAAATATCGGGTTAGACAAAATCAATGCCATTGCCTTTACTCGTGGACCGGGACTTTTAGGTTCATTGCTTGTGGGTACTTCATTTGCCAAAGGACTTTCGATGGGACTGCATATTCCTCTTATAGAAGTAAATCATTTGCATGGACACATTTTATCACATTTTATTAAGGAAAAAGATGAAGAAAAAATATTTCCTTCGTTTCCGCATTTATGTTTATTAATCTCGGGAGGTCATACACAAATTATCAAAGTCAATAGCCCTTACCATTTTGAATTGCTGGGGACTACTATTGATGATGCAGCAGGTGAAGCCTTTGATAAGGCAGCCAAAGTAATGGGATTGGATTATCCGGGAGGTCCAATACTCGACAAACTGGCACAATCAGGAAACAAAAAAACTTATACGTTTGCCAAACCCAATGTCCCCGATGTAAATTTCAGTTTTAGCGGATTAAAAACGTCGTTTTTATATTTTTTGCGGGATAAGTTAAAAACCGAACCCGATTTTATTCAACAGCATATTCACGATATTTGTGCCTCCTATCAAAATACCATAGCAGAAATATTGACGGAAAAAATAATGAAAGCAGTAAAACAAACCCATATAAACATCGTAACGTTGAGTGGGGGTGTGTCTGCCAATTCAGAAATTAGAAAACAAATGGCTTCGCTTTCAAATGAAGGGATTCAAGTGTTTTTGCCAAAAATTAAATTTACTTCCGACAATGCCGCTATGATTGGTATGGTTGGTTATTATAAATTTCAAAAAGAAATGTTTGCATCGATGGATGTATCACCCGTTGCACGATTTTCGTTATAAATTTATTCATTTTTCATTGTCATCCATGCACCACTCGGAGCAAGATGAAGATGTTTCCCATAGTGTTAAACGGTATAGTTGTACCGTGTCCGGTAACAATTTTTGCAGGACAGAAACAAACGCAATCACCAAATTTTCACACGTAGGTTGATATTCGGTAATATGTATTCGCTCAAACATTTGTTCTGTTTGCAAAAGAGGTTGATATTTTGAATAACGGCTGATAACCAGCGAATGGTCAATTTTTTTAATAATAGCATCTTCTACTATTTTTTTTAACTCACCAAAATCCATCACCATCCCGTATTTGGGGTCATTCTTATCGGCATTGGGTTCACCTTTCACCGTAACTTGCAAAATATAACCGTGCCCGTGAATATTTTTACAAAGCCCATCATAATTCCATAAAGCATGAGCCATTTCAAAATGAAATTCTTTGGTAATTCTAATCTTTGCCATAATAAATTTGTTTTCTATTTTTGACCTTTCAATTAATCGTTAAATATATATGTTTTTTATGAGACAAAAAATAATCATTCTTACAGCCATATTTTTTTTACTGTGGCTGATAAAAGGGCAAGCACAGCAAGATACCGTCAAAACAGTAGAACACAACCCTGTTGTTTTTGGTAGAATTTATCCAGGTTTTACTACCACATTTGCAGAAAACAGTCATACCACAAATTCGTTTGACATGAATACTGCCTTGCTGGGTGCCAAAGCCAATTTTGGAAATAAAGTATGTGTAATTTTATCGTACGATGTTACCAAAACAACTGGCGACATATTGGTAAAAGATAGCAATTATAATGCCATGCAGGTTTCGTGGTACAAAGGCAGCGATTATACAGCATTTTTAAAACAAGCCGAAATTAATTATAAGCCATTCAAATCGCTCGAATTGGCTATAGGTCAATTGTTAAATGAACAGTATTTAACGATACAGGATATTTTTTGGGGGTATCGCTATGTAGCATTTACATTTCAGGAACGATATAAATACGGATTTCCCGCAGATTTTGGTTTTAGAATGGCATACAACAAAAATAAATTAAGGCTGTCGGTTACTGTTTCTAATGGCGAAGGCCCTTTATACAGACAGGATTCAAATGGATTAATGATGTATGCCCTTAATGTTGAATACAAACCAAGTCAACATTGGATATTTAAGGTTTATGGTGATGTTTATCCTGACGATGACCATACCTGTCGTCAAACATTATCGCTTTTTGGCGGTTATTCCATAGAAAAATTCAGAATGGGTATCGAAAGTTGTTGGGTACAAAATGACTTGTGGAATACAAGTAACGATTATGAAGGCTTTTCTGGATTTGTTTCCTATTGTCTGAATAAAAAATGGTCTGTTTTTGTACGCGAAGATTATTTGGTTCAAAGTCTGTATTATAAAAATACTTCCTTTTCCATAGTGGGAACGCAATATGAAATAAATCAGAATATTTCAGTTTCCATTAATGGCAGAAGTTTCTTAAATTCCTATATTAAGCAAGCACAACTTTGTTTGAATGTTGGTGCAAAATTTTAAGGTTCGCTTTTGTCTTGATTAAAAACACATGTTTTTATTAAGAACACTTTTGAATGCAATCGATAATGGTAGAAATTTTTTCGTTACTGATACAATATAAAATATTTTTCCCTTTTCTTTTGGCTATGACAATCCCCTTATTTTTTAAAATACTAAGATGGTGAGATGTGCATGATTGAGGAATATCTAGTACTTCATGAATTTCAGAAACGGTAAGTGCCTTCCCTTGACTTAGTAGGCGTATAATGGCAATACGCATGGGGTGAGCCATTGCTTTTAGCATTTCAGACGCATTGGTAAATGTGTCAGGACTTAAAAGTTCAAATTTGTTATTCATAATTTTTTTATGCAAAAATACAAGAGAATTTTATAATTTATACTAAAAGTAAAAAATAAATTGAAAATTCAATATTATTCATGAATAAAACAAGGCGTTTAGCATTTGTAACTATTCACCCCCTCTCGTCATTGCGAGCATAGCGAAGCAATCTCACCATGCAGCCACTTCTTCATATAATACCAAACCGCTAACAAAAGAATGAAAAGAATTTTGTCTCGTCAGCAATGACGAGATGCCGATAGACTAACCGTTTTAAAACAAAAGCGAAGCGAATTGTTTTAATGAACTTGTTAGCAAGTCGGTATTAACTAAAAAAAATAATTTTTTTTTTTGATATCAGGCAACGAAAAAGGATGTATTTTTGTCTTATAAAAAATTTAGTTTTATGAGAAAGTATTTGTTTATTTTAATGGTATTAGCAAGTGTGTCTGTTATGGCACAAAAAACAACTCCCAAAATTTATATTAAAGTTCATCACGACAAAGCAATGTTTTACGAAGAATTACCTGAAACATTGTTGATGTCTATTAAAGATGGAACCGATGGGTATGTCGATTACTTTTTAACAAACTTGAAAAAATGTAGCCTTGTTACTAACTATACTCCATCTACCGAAAATCAACTTACCTATTATACGGTTACGTTTAATAAACCCTTGGATGTAACTGCTGCCAAACAATTTTTTAACGATATTCATGCCATAGTCTTTTATACCAACAAAGACCATAAAGTTTATGTCAAGGATTTGCTTACGCCTGAAGAAATTCAAGCACGAAAAAATATACCCTTACAGCATTTTCAAACAACCGACAAGTGCTCCAATCCCAATTATCTGGAATATTATAATTTCAACATTTATAATATCGAAGCCAAAACATACAGCATGTATGTAAACAATTATCCCATGTACCTTATGAATGGTTCCATTGCCACCTTTAACGACAAACTGCAGGAAGCATTAGAAGCAAGAAATAATTTTTTAAACCGTAAATAATGGTAATTATGATAAAGAAATTTTTAGTTTTGGCGTTATTAATTGTCAATGCAGGAGCATTGAACGCACAATTTGCAACCACCTGTAATACTGCAAATCCATTTTGTACCGATACGGTATATACCTTTCCAATGAATACCAATACTTCTGCGGAATCGGGACCTAATTATGGATGTTTATATTCTCAGCCCAATCCTATTTGGTACTATTTATTAATAGACCAATCGGGTCCTATTACTATATACATGGAATCACCAACAGGAAATGATATAGACTTTGCTTGCTGGGGACCCTTTACCAATCCCAATACACCCTGTACTGCGCAATTAACAGCAGCATGCTCTTCATGTCCCAATAATACTACTGACCCAAGTTTTTATCCATCAGGCAATATGGTGGACTGCAGTTATGACCCGGCAGAATATGAGTATGTACATATTTCAAATGCCATCGTTGGTCAATATTATTTGCTTTGCATTACCAATTATTCCAATCAGACTGGAAATATTACCTTTACACAATCCAATTCAAGTGTCCCTGGTCATGGCTCAACCAACTGTGCCATTGTTTTTTGTCATTTGACTAATATTACATACACCGTAGGACCTTGCAACCCACAAACCAATACTTATTCTGTTACAGGTACTATTGTATTTGATGGACCTCCAACCACAGGAACACTCACTATTATAGACCAATCAAGCGGTATTAGTCAAACATTTTATCCACCCTTTACAAGCCCTCTTAATTATACATTATCAGGATTAAATTCAAACGGTGCATCACATACGCTAATAGCCACTTTTTCTGATGCTCCCACTTGTACCTATCAAGTCTCATATACTGCACCAAGTCCTTGTAATGCATGCTTTTCCAATGCCGGTTCAAATCAAAACCTTTGTGGCTTAACAACTACTTTGAACGCAGTAGAATCTACCGGCGACATTAATACGCATTGGAATCCTGTATCTGGAATTACCTATACTGATATTAACAGTCCTACCAGCACTATTACTGCCAGTACACCGGGTACCTATAATCTTGCATGGACTATTACAAACAGCAATGGTATTTCGTGTACAGATACTATAACCGTTGTTTTTAAAGCCATTCCAACGGCTAACTTTAGTGTCAGCACTCCGATATGTATGGGTCAAACAAGCACTATGACTTATACAGGAACTGGTGGAAGTCAGTTTGTATGGCAATTCCCCAATGGAAATCCGGGTAGTGCTTTTACTCAAGGACCTCAAACTATTACATACAACACAGCAGGTACATATAATGTTAGTTTGTACGTTACCGGAACGAATGGATGTTCTTCTGATACTGTTACACATCAAGTTGTTGTTAATCCGTTACCTCCTAATACATTTACTGCACAAAGCCCTATTTGTATTACCGATTCAAGTGTCGTACAATTTACAGGAGGCACAGGTCCATATTCTTATACATGGAACTTTGGCAGTGGAACAGCAGTACCCGGTTCAGGACCTAATAATTACGTAACATGGAATACTACGGGAACACAAACCATCACATTACAAGTAACTGATAATAATACACATTGCGTTTCTTCTGTAAATACACAATATGTGCAAGTATTGGATGCAAGCACTCCCAATTGCTGCATTACACCACATCCCTTTGCCGGTAACGATACCAGTATATGTGGATATACTTGCACGATGAATGCTCTTCATGCTGCTCCCGGCAATGTGGCTACATGGTCGTTGGTTTCCGGTCCATCAGGAGGAACAGCCACCATAGGGAATCCGACTTCAAATCATACCTCCATTACAGTTAATATGCCTGGAACATACACTTTTCAGTGGTACGAAGTAAGCGGTGCTTGCGATTCAACAGATAATGTCGTTATTACTTTTACAACACAACCTGTAGCCAACGCCGGTGGAAAAACACAAGTATGTGGACTCGATTTTACTTTGCAGGCAACTCCAAGTGTTTCAGGTTCTACGGGAACATGGAGCGTCGTACCTCCTCAAAATGCTTCATTTAGTGATGTACATTCACCCAATGCAACCGCTCATGCTAATTCAGGCTATGGATTGTATCAATTTGTATGGACTGAACAAAATGGCTCATGCATCAGTAGAGATACGGTTCTTATTACATATTTGGTCGTCCCAAATACTAATGCCGGTACAGACATTTCTGTTTGCGGTCAAACAGCCTATCTGGATGCCGACAGTACTTACCCTGGATACTGGACTTCTACTACAAATTTAATTTATACTCCTAATGCAACAGACCCAAACGCTTCTATATGGCTACCTAATTTTCCACCCAGTCAATCTTATTATCAAGTTACTTTAACATGGCATGCAATTAATGGAATATGTCCCGGTACTGATAATGTTGTGATTACATTTATTAAACCTCCCCATACAGAAGCCGGACCCGCGCAATCGGTTTGCGGATTTACCACACAACTTCATGCCGATACCATTGGAAGCGGTATTGTTACTGCATACTGGACTT
>CAYSIN010000041.1:0-23884 GCA_964431135.1 uncultured Bacteroidales bacterium | reverse complement strand
TGTCTGAATTTATTTCAATACTGTTTTGATTATGAGAATAATTTTCCACCTTTAAATTATTAACAGAAAGAATAATGGTATCGCCCGATAAAATATGGTAATTGGAAAGGTGAAGGCGAATCTTAGTGCCTAATGCAAACATACTTCCATTGGCTGGACTATCGAGTACAAGCGACTGAAAAGTAGAATTACCCGTGCTGTCCTGCTGCAAATCGTGTCCTTTTTCGTTGGATGGATTGCAGGAATATAAGCAACACCCTGTACACAAAAAAACTAATAAACGAATTATTTTGTTTTCCATTCGGTACCGTTTTTAGTATCTTTTATTTCAATGCCCAATTGATTTAATTTATTGCGAATGCGGTCGCTGGTTTCAAAATCTTTTTTCATTTTTGCCTGTTGACGTTCTTCTAAAAGCAATTGAACTATCTGATAAAGCAATTCATTAGTGTTTTCTTTTATTACAGGGGTTAAACCTAAAATGTTTATGACCAAATCCTGATAAATTTGCTTTAAAAGTTGAATATCGTTTTCGCTCAGTGTTTCTACTCCCTGTAACGCATTATTCATTATTTTAACCAGTTCAAACAATTGAGCAATAACAACGGGAGTATTCAAGTCATCGTTCAATGCATCAAAACAGTGTTTTTTTATTTCTTCTATGTTAACAGTTGAAGCAGAAACAGCGGTAATTTTATCAAGATTTGAAAAGGCTTCCATTAAACGCAGGTATCCTTTTTCGGCAGCGAGTAATGCATCGTTAGAAAAATCAAGGGTTCCGCGATAATGAGCCTGTAAAATAAAAAAACGAATAACCATAGGGTGAAACGATTTTGTCAGCAATGAATTGTTTCCTGTGAACAGTTCGTCCAAAGTAATAAAATTGCCCAGCGATTTGCCCATTTTTTGCCCGTTGATGGTGATTAAATTATTGTGAATCCAATAGCGGACAGTGTCTTTTCCTTGTACAGCAACACTTTGAGCAATTTCACATTCGTGATGTGGAAATATTAAATCCATGCCGCCCCCGTGAATATCGAACACGTCACCCAAATATTTAGTGCTCATAACAGAACATTCCAGATGCCAACCCGGAAAACCATCGCTCCACTTCGATTTCCACCGCATAATATGTTCGGGTGATGCTTTTTTCCATAAAGCAAAGTCAAAGGGATTTTTTTTCTCTTGCTGCCCTTCCAGTTCACGTGTAGTAGTGTACAATTCTTCCAGCCTGCGTCCCGATAATTTGCCGTAGTTGTATTTTTTTGAATATTGCTCTACATCAAAATATACAGAACCTTTTGATTCATAAGCAAACCCATGGTCTATTATTTTCTGTATCCATTCCTGCTGTTCCATAATGTGTCCAGAGGCACGCGGTTCAATGCTGGGGCGTTTATTGCCCAGCATATCCATATAATCATGATAGCGGTCGGTGTAGTATTGAACTACTTCCATTGGCTCAAGTTGTTCAAGTCGTGCTTTTTTTTCTATTTTATCTTCGCCTTCGTCGGCATCATTTTCCAAATGTCCTACGTCAGTAATGTTTCTAACATATCTGACTTTATATCCAAGAAAAGTAAGATATCTGAACAAAACATCAAACACAATAGCAGGTCGTGCATGTCCCAAATGCGGGTCTCCATAAACAGTAGGACCGCACACATACATGCCAACAAAAGGACTGTGAAGAGGTATAAAATTTTCTTTCTTTCGACTAAGTGTATTATAAACAAATAGTGGATGTTCCATTTCCTAATTTTTTGGCAAAATTACTAACAATATTTAGATTTCAGAATTCAAAATTCAAATTTAAAAATTCAGATTTTTGTGTGAAGAGGGGTAGGAGAAAACCCTCAAGGTTTAACTAATACCAACTTGCCAACAAGTTCATTAAAACAATATTTAGATTTCAGAATTCAGAATTCAAATTTAAAAATTCAGATTTTTGTGTGTAGGGGTAGGAGAAAACCCTCAAGGTTTAACTAATACCAACTTGCCAACAAGTTCATTAAAACAATTCGCTTCGCTTTTGTTTTAGAACTGTTAGTTTATCGGTATTAACCAAAGCCAACTAACAAAATTCATTTCATTCTTTTGTTAGCGGTTTGGTATTAAAATGTGGAAATCTTGTCATCCCGTCATTCTGACGGGACGACGAGACAAGTTATGGAAAACGTGAGAATGTGAGGATGAATATTGAATTTTTTCTGATATTTGATATTTTACATTTGATATTTTTGTTTTAAGAGAAATAATCTCAATTATATACCTGTAATGAATTGCTAACAGCATCGTATTTTGTTGAATAAGCAGTAAGTGGAGTTGAAGCAGCACCCGACAAAACCGAACCGTCGATGATTGAAAACTGCGAATGACAGCAATTGCATTTTAATACAGTTTGATTGATGGAATCGCAAACTAACGTACAGCGGTCTGACGGTTTGTATGAACAACAGCGGTCTAATGCCGAAAATTCGCCCTGTGAAATACGGTAGATTGAAATACCACAAACGCCACCCGTTACAAATACATGATTCCCTATAGTTTGAAGGGTTGTAAAATCAGGGTCACTCAATTGAATAATAAAATTAACTTTTACATACGGTACAACATCTTCATTCTTTTTACATGACCCGTTTATCAAAAATAAAAAAACAAGTATAAAAAAATATTGTACTTTTGAAGTGTTCATTTTTTAAATTTTGCTGTAAAGATAATATCAAAAAACGAGAAAAGAAATAAGATTGCATGAAAAATGGTATAAGCATATTATTAATCACGGTAATCGTACTATCCATACCGGAAGGTATGCTTTCACAGGTTCATTCCATTGACGTAAAACCAAAAACATCGCAACAATTTTCGTTCAAAAAAATATTTGGCAATCATGGTGGAAAAGAAAAAAGAAAACATAATCGTGAAGAAAGAAAGCATTATAGGGAAATAAAAAAGGAAAGTCGATTGCAGCGTAAAGCAGTAAAAAAATATTGGAAAACAATGGACAGACCCAAAGAAATGGCTGCCAATAGAAAAGTAGTACATCGCATGAAAAAAGATTTGCGAAAAGCACAACGAATCAATAATAATAAACATCCTGACAATTTTTTTACAAGACTTTCAAGAAAAAAGATTAAATTGCCGCAAATTTCAACTACAAAAATTCATTGGCCATGGACCAAAAAAAAGGAAAGCGAATAATAGATGAGTCAACGTATTGCTAAACATTAATTTTTTTGAAATGCTCGATTTGAACAACATAAAAACGATAATTTTTGATTTTGGGGGTGTAATTATTAACATTAATCCTCAAAAAACGATTAATGCCCTTCATCATTTGGGAATACTTCATGCTGAAAAATTGATGTCGGAAAATGGCAATCAAAGCATGTTGCAACGATACGAACTTGGATTAATCTCCGACAACGAATTTATTAATTATATAAAACAGCATTGTACACCCGATACTCATCCTGTTGATATTATTCAAGCATGGAACGCCATGCTTTTGGATATTCCCATGTCAAGAATTGTTTTGTTGAACCATCTTTCCGAAGAATATAACCTTCTATTATTAAGCAATACCAACCATTTGCACTATTTATCCTATTCCAAAAATTTTGAACGAACTACGAAAGGGAAAAAATGGAACGACGTGTTTAAGCATTGTTATTTTTCTTTTGAAATTCACAAACGCAAGCCGTCCATAGATATTTACAAGCATGTTCTTCAAAAGGAGATGATAAAACCGGAAGAAACTTTTTTTATTGACGATAGCCTCGAAAACATTGAAACTGCCATGATGCTTGGCATTAAAACACATTGGTTGCAGGGCGAACTAACCGATTTGTTTAAAAAAAGTACGGTTTAACTTTTTTGTTTTATATCTGAATAATTTCTAACACCGATACGCATTAAAAAATATTTAAATATACATTCGGTTTATACTAATATAATTGGTATAACACCGTATGAAGGAACAAAGGAAAATTATTTCTAATCATGTCAAAAAAATTTTTTTACTTCTTTATTTAAAAAAAATAGTTTACTTTTGTAATCTAAAAAATGAAGTTTATGGAAAATAATCAGGAAACCGACAAAAACTTGGAAACTGCACGTCAGTTAATAGAAAAAATTAAAGAACAACTGGGTTATGAAAACCAAAAAATAGAGGAGTATAAATTAAAAATGTATCACGAAAATGACTTTAAGGTAAGCAAATTTCAGGCTTACACCGGTCCAAATTATTATTTAGACCGTGCTGCACTGGTGTTTAATATTTTTATTTCACCGGTAGGCGACAGTGTTGAATTTTTTAAGGAAAAAATCGTCAAGGTTTTTCCAAAAGCAGCCGAATGGAATACTCCGTATGTAGTCGATTTGTTTTGCAAAACGTTGCTCGAAACCTTAAAAATGGACATTGACCTTTTTATAAATAAATATTCCATTGGTACCGATGGAGACGATTATGTAGTTGCCATTGAGTATTTTGACAAAAAAGTAGCCAAAGAAGCCGTATATTTAGTATCCGACTGGTTTTATGCTATTACCAACGACGATAATAAATTTGATTTTTTAAGCCAATGGCAAGCATTGCAAAATAAATTTGACAAGACACTGTTTGGCGGTCCTACCATTTATTCATTGGTGGAAGCCGGTTTAAAGAGAGAGATTCCTGTAATTTATCTATACGAAGAAAATCAATTTATGTGGGGCTATGGGAAAAAACAACTCCGTGGACGTTCTACTACCTTTCACAACGACGGCATTAAAGATACCGAATTTACCATGTACAAAGATATGGTAGGAGATTTTTTGGTAAAATGTGGATTTCCTACACCGCAAGGTACTAACTGTTATACCGATGAAGAAATAATAGATGCTGTTCGTAAATTAAAATTCCCGGTAGTAGTAAAACCCGTAGCAGGACATAAGGGACAAGGCGTTACCACGGGCATAGAAAGCGAAGAACAGGCATTGGAAGCCTTTCACAAAATTATTAAGTCGGCACAGGATGAAGGTGTTAGTTTTGAAGGTGCACTGGTACAGCAACAAATTTATGGAACAGACCATCGTTTGCTTGCCGTTGCTGGCAAGTTTGCTGCTGCCCTTGAACGCGTTCCTGCTTATGTAGATGGCGATGGTGTTAATACCATTGAAAAACTGATAGAAGAAGAAAACAAGAAAATTATTCGTCTTGATAATGCTCGTTCTCCATTATGCAAAATAAAAGTGGACGATAACCTGATAGAATATTTAACATTGCAAGGATTATCTTTGAATGATGTTCCCAAAGCAGGCGAACGAATTACATTAAGACGTGTAGCCAATATTTCTGCTGGTGGTGTTTCTATCAACGTTACCGATAAAATTCATCCACTTAATATTAAAATGGTAGAGGATATTGCTTCTTACTTTAATGTTCGCTGTCTTGGCATTGATGTCTTGGCACAGGATATTTCCAAACCGTGGACCGAAGGTAATTTTGGCATTATCGAAATTAATGCAGGACCGGGTGTATTTATGCACCTTGCCCCCGCTTATGGTGGCAGTATTGATGTGCCCGGGAAAATAATTCTGTCTCATTTCAAACGTCCCGAAAATGCACGTATTCCTATTATTGCAACTAATTACGTTAGTCAAGAATTTACTAATCTGTTGAATGCCAAACTGCATGAAATTAAATCCACCATTTTCTTTAGCAGTTTAACCAACAAAGGTGTTTACTTCAATGGAGAATATTTCTACAACAATCCCAATCACGATGCCAATGTAGAAAATCTGCTTCGTCATCCTAAAACAGAATTTGCACTCATTGCTCATAACGTTGATGATATTTTCGATTTTGGACTAGTACATTGCGGTGCTGATATGATTATTCTGGATAATCCTCGCAAGGCAGAAGAAAAAACATTACTGGAACAACTTCTACCCGGTGGCTATGTTTTGTATATTGAACATAATCAAATTTATTTGAAAAATAACGGTGACGTACTGAACAGTTGCACCTTTGATGAAAATAATAACGACGACAAGGAACACAAATTACTCTCTATGTTAGAACCCATGCTGCCTGAATTAATCAATAAATACGAATATAACGATTAATACCAAAATCATCGGTATAATACAACTTGGTATAAGATTTTTACAAAGATACAAATGGATAACATTGTGTTTCTCTGTGTACTCTGTGGTTAATTATTTTGGGAAATATATCAAAAAATAAAATATCAAATTTCAAATACATAATTTAATTAACTAATTATCACATTGTCACATTATCTAATTATCATAACCTTTTTGAATGCAACTTGGTATATTTTTAAACTTTTTTTAAAGCAACATTTTACTATTTTGTTTCGTCTTCATTTTACATTTTAATAAAATTATAATGAAAACAACTTTATTTCTATTATTATGCCTGCTTTATTGCAGTATTATACAGGCACAAATTACGGTTACATCGAGCGACTTTCCTACTGTCGGCGACACATTGCATTTCAAAGTGGGAAATAATAATGCTTTTAACAGCAATGCTACAGATACCAACTATACATGGGATTTTAGTCAGGTGCAAACCAACAGTGAGCGTGCCGATACTATTATCTCCGTTACTTCTACTCCCATTGTTTATAATGTTGTTTTTAATTTTACAGTTGCCAATTTGGCATACATCAATCAAACTCCTCCTTCCATGGGTGTTGGATTAACTGTTTCCGATTATTACGATTTCTTTAAAAAGGGAAATTCCTATTATCAAAAAGCAGGATTTGGTGCTACCATCAATGGAGTACAAACACCTGTAAAATATGACCACCCCGAACTTTATTTTAAATTGCCTTTAACGTATGGCACTCTTGATTCTTCTACCTCAACCTACGGGCTTTCCATTCCGAATTACGGCTATTATGGACAAACCATTAATCGAAAACATGAAGCCGATGGTTGGGGAACCGTTATTACTCCTATGGGAACATATAATGCTATACGTGTAAAAGAAACAATAAACACAAGCGATACTATTTTCAGCACCTCGCTAAATATGGGATATAGAATTAATATGCCTGTGAGTTACGAGTATTACTGGCTAACCAATGGCATGAGAAGTTATATAGTTAAAGCATATAAAACAGGTAATATAACGACAATGGAGTTTCTTTTCAATCCAGCATTAACGGTTAATAAAAATGATAACTCCTCCGTTCAAGTGTATACTAATCCTGCCTCAACCTATATTACGGTAACAAATAATAATCATGAGCATACTACGATATCAGTTTTTAATTTAACAGGCGAAAAAGTATTTTCCGTACAATATACAGACAACGTTCAAATACCCGTTTATCAACTTCCACAAGGATTGTATTTTTTAACGTTACAAACCAATACCGCTTATTCTGTTTCAAAATTTATAGTCATTCATTGACAACTTGTCTGAAATTTCATTTTGGTAGGATTTTTGATTACTTTTGCAAAAAAATTTAAAATTATGGTTACTGGACAAATATGGATACTGTTTGGTATTTTTATGCTTATCAGTTGGTTGATAAGCCATCAACTGAAAAGTCGTTTTCGTGAATATTCAAAATTACCGGTCTATAATAACATGAGCGGTAAAGACGTTGCTGAAAAAATGTTACGCGACCATGGAATTATGGGAGTAAAAGTAGTCTCTGTAGAAGGGCAATTGACCGACCATTACAACCCTGCTACCAAAACGGTTAATTTAAGTCGCGATGTTTATAATGGTTGTAACGTTGCCGCTGCTGCTGTAGCAGCCCACGAATGCGGTCATGCGGTTCAGCACGAACAAGCGTATGCTTTTTTACAGTTACGCACTGTCTTGGTCCCTATTGTCAGTTTTGCCTCTCAATGGATGCAATGGGTATTGTTGTTGGGTATAATTCTGGTTAACACGTTCCCATACCTTTTATTGGCAGGCATCATTCTCTTTGGATTGACTACCTTATTCAGTTTTATTACACTTCCCGTAGAAATAAATGCAAGCAAACGGGCATTGATTTGGCTTACCGATAGCGGAATTACCAATTCTGCCACTTATCCAAAGGCTAAAAGTGCACTTTCATGGGCAGCCATGACGTATGTAGTTGCTGCGCTTTCTTCTTTGGCTACCTTATTATATTATATTGCCATTTTTTCGGGAAGTAGAAGAGATTAATTTCTGAAAAAGCAAACTCTTTTCATGAAAAAAAAGTATGTTTGGTTTATAGCCATTCTTATTACGTTGACAACAGCCGTTTTTCAACGTATGACAGGACCAACTTATCCACTGAAAGGTAAAAAAAATATTGAAAATACGAAGGTCTCATTTTCCTTGCCACGCTCTGCGGAAACAGGCAAAATGTTTTCTGTCAATGTGCCGTATGTAAACAATTATCGTACTTTTATTGTCTATAAACGATATAAAACAAACGATAAACTGAATGTCCAATTGATGAAAAAGGCAACGGATAATACAGTAACGATTTCACTTCCTTCGTTGCCGGCAGCAGGAAAATATGTTTATTCCGTATATTATGAAAAAGAACATCATTTTATTCCACTATCAGAAAAGGAGGTAGTAGTTCGTTTTAAAAATTCTGTTCCTGCTATTATTTTAATAGGTCATATTATTTTCATGTTTGCTGCTATGCTCTTTTCTAACCTTGCCGGGGTATTCGCATTATCCAGAAATAAAGCCGCCTATTATTGGGCAAAATGGGGATTATTTTTTATCATAGTCGGAGGTTTTATGTTAGGTCCCATTGTTCAAAAATATACATTTGGTGTATTCTGGACAGGGTTCCCTTTTGGATACGATTTAACCGACAACAAGATATTATTGAATTTATTGATATGGCTCATTTCTATATTGATTTACCAAAAAACAAAAAACACTCGTTGGATTTTATTGGCAAGTGTAATAACACTGATTATATATTTAATACCGCACAGTTTGTTCGGCTCAGAGTTGAATTATACAACCGGTGCTATACAGCAAGGGTAAATTAAAATAGGATTGGCAGGAATATTTTTCTCCCTGTAAAGATTGCTTCTCTCACGATTATTCTTTATTACTCTCTTTAATCTATCACTTGAAGGTGGCTTGTTACTATTCTACTGTTTTTGTGCAATATGCTCTCTAATTCCTTTAATCTATCTTTTAATTCATTTACTTGATTCTTCAATTTCAAAACTTGAACTTCTAATTTCTCTATTGTAGAAATTGCGTATTCTTCTTTGGTTAGTATTATTTTATCCTCTTTAATTTCCACGACCACAAAAATATATGACTATTAACAAAAAATACAAAAAAAAAATTAACTTTTTTTAATAACTCACTGTTTATAATTTTTTATATCTTTACTGCTGAGTAGTAACGAAGAAAGATAAATAAAAATGAATATAGTTTTTAAAATAATTTTACCAATAATTATCATTCTGGGCTCATGCAGAGCCCAGAATGATAATTACAAGACCATTGTAGGGTTTAAGGAAAAACAATCGTTTTCCATTAAAATGCCTCATGAAAATTGCAACCCCTATATCGTTCAATATTATGACAGTTTAATAATCACATATTTTTATGGTTATGATAGCTTATATGTTTATAATATTTCAAATCTGAATAAAGCGGAATATACTATTCCATTAACAGATTATCATATGATTCATAATTTTAAGTTTATAAATAATGACAGCATTTGGGTTAATGGTGAAATAAAAAAAGGTTACGATCACCCTTTTGAACTTATAAATAAAAAAGGTGAAATTAAACGAAAAATAAATATTAAGAATTATATTCATGATTATAATTTTAAGGATGATTACGTTAAGTTGAATAATAGAAATTCCGAGTTTATTTATGAAAACAAGTTATTTTTTACCCTGTATTATTATTTGGAAGACGGTAAGAATGCCCATTACGAAAAGCATCCATTGATAGGATACTATGATATATTAAAAGATAAGGTTGTTTTAAATAATGACCTTTATTTCCCCATTATTAAAGATGGAATATATTATCCTGTGGATAATTATATGCGATATTGTCCGCAGTTTACCGTCAACGATAAAAAGGGCGATGTAATAATCAGTTTTTTTTACACTCCTTATTATTATGTGTGGAATTTAGCTTCTGGCAGTGTGAAAATGTACAAAGCAAAATCTTTACTAATAGATACCATAATGCCTTTTAATAAGCCTATTTCTAAAAAAGATGACGAATACAGAGCTTATGAAATGAAGTTAGGTGGTTATTTCGGAATGAATTATTTAAGAGGTCAGGATATTTTTGTGAGAAGCTTATTTTTACCGGAAGGCGATTATGGCAAAAATAGATATGTTCATGTTTTTATTGATGGTAATTATAACTACCTTGGAGAAGTATCTGAACCTAATAAAATATTTTTAAATAATGAATATATTTATTTTCAAGAATGGAATAATGATTCATTGATTTTAGTTTATAATCATTCAAATGGCTATATACATGTATCTTTAGGAAATTTGATTTTTAAAGAAGAAAATCAGAAAGAGTATACAGATTCATTTAAGTCGTTAGTTAAAAAATATAAAGAACAAAAACAAAATGAAATATGTCAGATTGTTGGGACACCAAAAGGCGAAGATTATAAATACAAACCGGAAGATATTCTAAAATATGTCAGCAAACAATGTGATATAAAAGACACTTCATTTTCATTGATTATTTTGAATGAAAAAGGCTGTTCTTCATGCAACAATTATTATCTTGAATTTTTAATGATAAACAAAAATGTGTTGTTTAGTCTTAGCAAGCCTTTATATTTACTTTATGTAAATCAAGGTTCAACCGTAAAAGATTTAAAACAATATATATTAAAACCTTATTGTTTAGATCAAAATAAAAATGTGAAAACAGATACTTCGCTTATTTATGATAATTTTAATCCTTTTTCTATGAATAATCCGCGACTTTTATTAGTTAAAAGCAATAAAGTAATTTCCGATACAGTATATACCCCTGATAATTTAGAAAAACTTATAGAACGTTTATTGGATTTTTATCATTTAGAAAAAAAATAGTTAGTCGTCCCTTAAAAACTCATTTTAGTCTTTTAATCTTTCTTGTACTTTTTTGATGTATTTTTGAAATATATTCTAAGGTCATCAAGAACTTGTACTCAAAAGTACAGGTTCTTTTTTTACAAAAATTTCTAATGCAACATCACTCTCTATATAATACCAAACCGCTAACCAAAAAATGATTTATATTGTTTTAGTTAATGCCGACAGACTAACCGTTTTAAAACAAAAGCGAAGCGAATTGTTTTAATGAACTTGTTAGCAAGTCGGTATAAATAGTCGTAATATTGGTAAAATTTCTACAAACTTTTTTTAATATGAAACGTATAAAAACCGATTTTTTTAAATTTTGAACAACTAAATTTTTTTGTATGACAGATGAAAATTTGAATGTATTACCCGATTATTTATTTGAAGTAAGTTGGGAAGTTTGTAACAAAGTGGGTGGAATTTATACCGTTATTTCAACAAAAGCCAAATCTATTTCCGATGTACTTAATGATAGGTATATACTCATTGGCCCTAATCTTCTTAAAGAAGCACACGAAACTAATGAGTTTATTGAAGACACTTTTCTATTCAGTTCTTGGCGAAAACAATTAGACAAAGAAGGGTTGAATTATAAAATAGGGCGATGGAACATAGCAGGAAATCCTATTGTAATTCTAGTTGATTTTACTTCCTATTTCTCTCAAAAAGATAAAATATTTTTTGAATTTTGGGAAAGTCATCGTCTCGATTCATTACATGGACAATGGGATTATATTGAACCTGTACTTTTTGGATATGCTGCGGCACATGTTATACAGAGTTTTTACGAATTTTTTGTTACCGGACAGGACAAAATTCTTGCTCATTTTCATGAATGGATGACAGGAACAGGCATATTATATTTAAACAAAAAAGTACCTCAAATAGGTACCATTTTTACAACACATGCAACTACCTTGGGACGCACTATTGCAGGAAACGGAATGCCTTTGTATTCTCAAGCAAAAAATTATAACACCGATGAAATTGCACAGCGGTTTAATATCATATCCAAACTATCGCTCGAAAAAATATCGGCACAAACCAGCGATACCTTTACTGTTGTAAGTGAAATCACCAATATTGAATGTGAAACTTTTCTTGGTAAAAAAGCAGATATTGTTACACCCAATGGATTTGAAGATACCTTTGTACCTAAAGATGAACAGTTTGAGCAAAAACGTCATCTTGCTAGACGAAAACTGATAACCATTGTGGAAGCCATGACCAATGTTAAGGTTCCCGATAATGCTCTATTTATAGCCAATAGCGGAAGATACGAATTTCACAATAAAGGAATAGATGTGTTTATTGATGCTTTGGCAAACTTGAATTTTAATCAGCAATTGCATGCACCGGTTTATGCTTTTATATTGGTTCCAGCCAATCATGCAGGTCCAAGGATGAACGTTATTGAAAATATTCATAATTGCGATTACGAAAAACCTATAGAAAATAATTTTATTACTCATCATTTGCATCAGGAAGAATACGACCCTATTTTACAACGCATCAAGGAAAAACATATTCAAAATCTTGCAAACGATGCCGTAAAGGTATTCTTTGTTCCCTGCTATTTGAATGGCGCCGATGGCATTTTCAATCTAAATTATTACGATTTACTGATAGGCTTTGATTTAACGGTGTTCCCTTCCTATTACGAACCGTGGGGTTATACGCCATTGGAAAGTCTTGCCTTTCATATACCGACCATTACTACAAGTCTTTCAGGATTTGGCTTGTGGATTAAGCAATTTTTTAACAGCACCGACAATAGCGTTTATATTGTGGAACGAACGGATGATAATTATAACGAAGTTGTAGAACAAACAGCCAAAGCCATTTTTCATTATATTACACTTGGTAATGACGAAAGAAACAGAGCATCGAAAAAGGCGTATGAAATTGCCCGAGAAATATTATGGTCAAACCTGATACAATATTATTATAAAGCATATTCACTTGCCATAGAGAAATCGGCTAACCGTTATGATTTGTATAAAGACAAAAAACTTCCCGATTTACTATTCAATGAAAACAATAACAATAAGCCTGCATGGAAAAAAATGCTCGTTCGTTCTTTCCTGCCAGAAAAATTGTTTGGTTTACGTGAAATATCACAAAACTTATGGTGGTCATGGAACGTTTTGGCTGAAGAATTGTTTGAATCGATTGACCCTGTTTTATGGCGTAAATCAGGAAAAAATCCTATTATTTTACTTGAATCGCTCACGTATGAACAATTCAGTAAGATAGAAAAAAATGAATCGTTCATGAAAAAGTACAAAGAGGTTTATGAAGATTTTACCCAGTATATGAACGAAACGCCCGACAGAAAAGACAAACTGATAGCCTATTTCAGTATGGAATTTGGCATACAGGATACGTTAAAAATATATTCCGGTGGATTGGGCATTCTTGCCGGCGATTATTTAAAAGAAGCCAGCGATTCAAAAAAGAATATTGTGGGTATCGGATTGCTTTATCGTTACGGTTATTTTACTCAATCACTTTCGGTTAGTGGTGAACAAATTGCTCTTTATCAACCGCAAAAATTTACTCAAATGCCCATTATTCCTGTACGTAACGAAGATGATGAATGGTATTTGATTTCTATCCCATTTCCAGGAAGATTGGTTTATGCCAAAATATGGGAAGTAAAAGTCGGTAGAGTTTCATTGTATTTGCTTGACACCGATATAGAAGAAAACAGTGCCGACGACCGAACCATAACCTACCAACTTTATGGAGGCGATAGCGAAAACAGATTAAAACAGGAAATATTGTTAGGTATAGGCGGTATCAAGTTACTCGAGACATTGAAAATTCAGCCCGAATTGTATCATTGCAACGAAGGTCATGCCGCCTTTATTGGATTGGAACGGTTACGCCGATTAATAGAACAGCGACATTTAAGTTATTATGAGGCGTTGGAAGTAGTAAGAGCAAGTACTTTATTTACTACGCATACGCCTGTTCCTGCCGGTCATGATGTTTTTTCTGAAGACCTTATTCGAACGTATTTATCTTATTATTCAGAAAAATATAATATTGGATGGGAAGCCTTTATAGGACTGGGTCGTATAGATGAAGAAAACAGCGAAGAAAAATTTTCCATGAGCGTGCTTGCCTGTAAACTTTCGCAGGAAGTAAATGCAGTAAGTCGAATTCATAGACGTGTTTCTCGTGAAATGTTTCAGCCTATTTGGAATAATTATTTTCCACAGGAACTGCATATAGGTTATGTAACCAATGGCGTTCACTTTCCAACATGGGTAGCCAAACCATGGTTAAATCTATATCAAACATACCTCGATAAAGATTTCTTACATCATCAGGATAACCCCGAATACTGGAAAGCGATAGAGCAAGTTCCAGATGAAGAAATTTGGAATATTAAACTGACACAGAAGCAGGAATTGTTTACCTATATTCGGAAACGATTGATGGAAAATCTGGAGATAAGGCAAGAAAATCCAAAGTTTGTTCTTGAACTCCTCGAAAAATTTAATGAAAATGCACTCACTGTAGGATTTGCAAGACGATTTGCTACTTATAAAAGAGCACATCTATTATTTACCGATTTAACACGATTGAGTAAATTAGTCAATAATCCTGAACGTCCCATTGTATTTATATTTGCTGGTAAGGCTCATCCTGCCGACAAAGCCGGACAGGATTTGATAAAAATGATATATGAAATATCACATAAGCCCGAGTTTATTGGTAAAATATTGTTCCTTGAAAATTATGACATGGAATTAGCATCTATGCTGGTACAAGGAGTAGATATATGGTTGAATACACCGACACGTCCACTTGAAGCGTCGGGAACCAGCGGCGAAAAAGCCATTATGAACGGCGTAATGAATTGCAGCGTACTGGATGGCTGGTGGGCAGAGGGATATGTTAAAGGTGCCGGTTGGGCATTAAAGGAAGAACAAACCTATACCAATCAGGAATTCCAAGACGATTTGGATGCAGAAACATTATATTTTCTTTTCGAAAATGAAATAGCACCATTATATTATCAGAACAAAACCAACAACGGATATTCAGCCAAATGGATTTCGTATATTAAGAAGACTATTTCTTCTATTGTTCCGCATTTCACTATGCAGCGTATGATTAACGATTACTATGAAAAATTCTACAACCACATGTTTGAACGTATAGAAACACTTGCTGTCAACAATTTTGAAAAAGCCAAATCTATGGCATCATGGAAATTTAGAATGCTGCGAGCATGGGAAAGTATTGAAGTTGTTAAGACTGTTGTACCCGACCCCACTGTTAAACCCATACGATTAGGGGATAATTTTGAGGCTGAAATTGTATTAAACCTTCACGAAATTAAATCCTGTGAAATAGGAGTGGAAATACTTTTTGGACAAAAGAAATTAGATGAAATTAAGGAAATATTATTTGTTGAAAAAATGATGCCTGTTCGTGAAGAAAAGGGGAACGTAGTTTATTCATGCTCAATTCCTACTACACGTGTTGGTGTTTTTGATTATACGTTTCGTATATATCCACGTAATCCTCTTCTGCCTCATCGTATGGATTTTCCGCTTGTAAAATGGGCATAGGTGTCTTTGCAACGAATTAATGGTACATTAAAATTATTCAAATATTCACTTTATCTTCGCAGTTGAAAATTCAACGTATGAAAAAAGAACTGCTTATTTTTTTTTCATTGCTTTTTTTTGTGAAATCATTTTCACAAAAAACTGATAGCAGTCATATTCCAATTACTGTTTTTTATACGTATGACGAAGCATTATTAACCCTTCAACCAAATAAAACGGACACGTTGATTCATCAATTTCAGGAATATCTTCTATTTCATACTTCGTTTATGGCACATCTGGGAAACGGAATAACAGCGACATACAGCCTAATGCCCGATTTTAGTCAACAAGAACCTTTTTGGCTATTGCCTTTACAACCTTATTTATTACCGGTAGAACATCGCTATTTTGACACACACAAGCCATTTACGCATATTCGATTAGTTTCAAATACCAATAGAACATACAATGAAGAAGGAATAAAACTCATTCATACACAAAATATAAATGCACACTGGAATATAGCCTTTGAGGGATTGTCACATAAAAACATTGGACGCATACCACGGCAGGATACGCGTTTCCATTATCTTAATGGGAATTCCTATTACCACCATCATCACTATCATTTATTGGCAAACTATACCTTTTCGGTTTTAAAAACTTATGAGACCGGTGGCGTTAGCAACCTGCCTTTTTTAATTGATTCGTTATTCCCGGCCGAAAATGCAGCAGTTAATTTAATAGGAGCATCTAATCTGTATAATGTACAGCACGCATGGGCACGTCAATGGATTTCGTTTGGCAACCTCAACGACAGTGTTGAAAAAATATCACCTGTGTGGAAACCCTTTTTTGTTATACAGTCTGACTATACGCGAGCAAAAAAAATATTCACAGACAATCTGGATTCAATATCAATTTTGAATCATGATTTAGTTTATGATTCGCTTTATTACCGTCAGTGGCTCAATAAAGTTGGTTTTGCTTTTGCCAAGGATATGATTAAAGGAAGTGGAATATCCATTTTTGGTACATCCTCATCTCAAAAAACTTATGGTGGACGTTCGTTAAGTAAACAAAGTTTTGGAACCAGTGTGGAAGCATTTTATAGAACCACGTCTTTTTCCAGTTTGCTTTTGTATGATTATTGGTTCAGTGGTTTTTTATCCAACAATCAAAAGATAAATATCAATCTACAAAAAAAAGTTAAACTCATACAACATCCATGTTTTTTGAACGCTTCGCTATCAAGCATGCAAAAAACGCAAGATATATTTTTCAACGAAATAAATATAAAATATCTCTTGAATGAAACAACTTATCCATTATTGCATGTTTCTTCCATAAATGCAGGTATCAATGACAGTATAACCAATGCATCGATACAAGTTCAAATATCATCCGTAAAAAATGCCATTGTTTTTAATGATACACTTTTTTTCCCGAGATTGATTTCTTCTACGTTTACTATATTTGGAGTAACGATTCATAAGTCGTTTCGAGTAAAAAATATAGTGCTTGACAACAGTCTTATGCTTCAAACATGCCAAAACAAAGAAATACCAATACCATTATTGTCGGGCTTTCATACACTGTATTTTCAGCAAGCACTGTTTAAAAAAGTATTAAAATTTCAGATAGGGGCATCTGTTTTTTATCACACCTTATATGAATCTCCATGCTATAATCCAGTGTTCGGTACGTTTTTTTATACTTATTCCAATAAACTCGGGAATTATCCGTTTGTAGATGTTTTTATGAATTTCAGTCTGAAGCGGGCACGTTTTTTTATTAAGGTGGAGCATTTGAATTATCAGTGGCAAAAAGCAAATTATTGTTTAATTCAGGATTATCCTGTTGAGCCGCGTACCTTTAAATTTGGTATTGCATGGAATTTTTATGATTAACTGTTTTTTAGGTTTATGTCCGATAACAAGCGAAAGACCGTTGTTTCAAAATCATTGCGAGTAAAGGGTTTGATGAGTAATGCGTCAAAACCTAATTTTTTCGATATATCCAGATTAATGATATAAGGATTGGATGTCGTAGCAATAAGTTTAATATTTTTATTTTTTGATTTGGTTTGTGCAACAAACTGTGACAAATTAACTACTTCAAAATTCAGGTCAAAAATAATGAAATGAAGTGCAGAGGGTGTTTCCAATATATTTTTAAAATCCGCATAAGAATTGGTAATAGTTACAGTTCCCTTATTTTTTTCAATGACTTTGGATAAAAAACTAATGTTAGTCGGGTCAGTTTCGGCAATTAAAAAATTAAGTCCTGCCCAGTTGTAATCAATATTATCTATAGTAGATGATGAATGAATAAGTGCATTCATTTTCTTTTCATCAATTACTTTATAAGGAATAGTGAAGTAAAAAATACTGCCTTTGTTAGGTTCCGACTCAACCCAAATATTGCCATTCATCAATTCAACTATTTTTTTTGAAATGGATAAGCCCAATCCAACGCCCTTGTATTTTTCTTTACTCCCTTCGTCGCCCTGTTCAAATCTTTTGAATATTCTTTCCAAATCGTCGTTGGTCATGCCAATGCCAGAATCTTTAACGAAAAAGAGCAATAACGAGGACTGTACTTTATATCCGAATTCAATAGTTCCGCTCGAAGTAAATTTCAGAGCATTGTTAAGTAAATTGGTGATAACTTGATTTAACCTCAACTCATCAGAAAAAATCACAGACTTATTATCGTCCAAGCCTAATGATAACTCGTGATGAACGTTGTCGTCCAGTTTTCGCTGAGCAATTTCTTCTTGAAGCCAAACCTTAATACGTCGCATCAATTGATTTAATATGAATGGTTTTTCGGTAATTTTAAGTTGTCCTGCGTCAATGCGTGAAAAATCAATCAAATCATTTATCAGCATCAACAAATTTCGACAACTAGACGTAATAATATGGATGTATTCATTTCTCAACGATTCGTTGTCATAATCTTCTTTTAGCAAGTCGGCAAAACCTACAATAGCGTTTAAGGGTGTACGAATTTCATGACTCATGTTGGCTAAAAACATGGATTTACGGGTAGAAGTATCTTCGGCAATTTTTTTGGCTGCTTCCAAATTGGACAACAGTTGTTTTTCTTGTGAAAAATTTTGAATAATCAAAACATAATGTGGCAGGTTAGACAGTTCGAGCAAACTCCCCCAAATCTTAACAGGGGTATCTCCTTTGGTACTAATAACATTTAACGCATAATCGGTTAACTTTTTCTCTTGCTGCAATCGTTGACAAATAGTATCAAAATCGCTGGCACTATTGAAGAAGGGCAAGGTAAAAACGATTTGATTGTTAATTTCATTTTTTGAAAGACCAATAAATTCAGCCAATGCATTGTTTGAATCCACTACTTTCCCTTTTTGGTCTATAATAATCATGGGTAGTGGTGAAGTATAAAATAAAGCATTGAATTTTTCTTCAACCTGTTGGAGCGATTGTATCGTCTGTTTCTGTATTTCTTGCTGTGCCTTTAACTGGTTTGTTTGCTTTAATATATTTTCTTGATAATGGCTCGTAATAGTATCATAATGTTTATACAAAACAAAAAACAACGGTAAAATAATTAAAGTAAAAAATATTGCCTTGACCAGAATGATGAACAAATTTCTAAAAATTTGTGTGTCCACAAAACTTGTTTCTATATCGGCACCTAACAAATATTTATTACCCGCAGAAGATAATTTAGGAATAATGACTGTTCTAAAAGTCCCCCATCGGTCGGTATAGTCCACAAAAGAAATTTCATTTGTATTGAATGCCATATAAAAGGCACTGTCTGCTTCGGTGTATTCCTGCCAATAATAGGTATAATTTTGTCCTGTTTGTAATTCTTCGCTGGTAGCCGATGATGATGTGAAATATAATTTCCCGTTTTGCAGTACCATAGAATATAAATACTTTACACCAAAATTATTGGCTTGTTGAGTTAGTAATTGTACTATTTCATTAAATTGAATATCATTGATGCTTTTGGGCGAAATAGCCTTATCGTGATAATTCATAGGAAGAAGATAATCAATGCTGGAGGCTGCTTTCATAATTTTGTCATCTACTGTTTTATAAATGTCATTTTTTACGTTAATATACGAAAATAGTAAGTAAACGATAATACCCACCATATAAATAGCAATGGATACATATAAATAATGCTTAACACTAACTTTAAAATTAAAAAAATCCTTGATATGTTTAATCCAACGCTTAATCATAAATATCCATACGATAAAATTAAACAAGATAATTTTATTAAACTAACTGAAAGGCAAATGAATAGCGAAAAATAATTTTTCATCCTCAAAAAAGTCTATTTCGTGTAAAGATAGTATTTATTTGTCAAAAAAAACAATGTGAATTTAGTCTGCTGTTAAATCATGAAAAATTTGTTCAAGACTCATTTCTTTTTGTTGCATTGATAATACGGTTAATTCTTTTTTTACAGCAAATTGAAAAATATGTGGTCTGATATCTTCCTCTCCGTTTGCTTCGAGCAAATATTGATTTTTAGTTATAGTTTTTACTTTTGAAACACCTTTAATTGTAAGCAATTCATTATTTGAAACAGACTTGTTAAACTCAACCATAACGGCTTGTGCATATTTTTGGCTTAATGTTTTTTGCAACTCATCCTTATTATTATCGGCAACAATTTTTCCTTTATTAATAATAATGACACGCTTGCAAATAGCTTCAACTTCCTGCATAATATGAGTTGATAACAGTACCGTTTTTTTCTTTCCAACCTTAACAATCAAATTTCTAATTTCAATAATTTGATTTGGGTCTAATCCAGTAGTTGGTTCGTCTAAAATCAACACCGATGGGTTATGCAACAATGCCTGTGCAATACCCACACGTTGTTTATATCCTTTAGACAAAGCGCCAATCAATTTATGCTGTTCATCACCAAGTCCTGTTTGTTCTATAATTTCATCTATTCGTTTTTTGCGTTGCTGTTTATCTATTTTATAAATGGAAGATACAAATTGCAAGTATTCCCGCACAAACATTTCCACATACAATGGATTGTTTTCGGGTAAATATCCAATTTGTCGACGCACATCAAGACTGTGCTCCATAATGTCCAAATCGTTAACCCATATTTGTCCTGTATAGGGTGGAATAACGCCCATAATAATTTTCATCATGGTAGTTTTTCCAGCACCATTAGGACCCAAAAAGCCAAATATTTCACCTCTCTCTACTTCAAAGGAAACATTATCCAATGCTTTTTGCTTACCGTACCACTTTGTAACTTCTTTAACTTTGATTGACATGACTTGTTGTAAAAAATATCGAAACAAAGATACACTAATAATGATGAATGATGAATAATTAATTCTGAATAATTCATAAAAAATAATAAAAACGTAACTGCACAAAACCATCGGAATAAAATTTTAATGATTAAATAGAAAATCAAGACTTCAATTTCCCTATCGTGTTTATTTAAAACACATATCGAATTATAAACTTAATGGTGAACTTGATTTGAAAAATCCTATACACTTTTACTGGATACGTTTTGAAGAAGGCGGTACTATTAAAGGACTTTTTTATTTACAGGAGAAATTTTCATTGGTATTAACTGCGGTTATTTATTTTGAAAAAAAACTATTATTAGCATTTGGCAAAATAAAATAAAAGGGAATAAAAATAAGTCATTTTTTTTCTATATAAAAAAAAATACATTTGTATTTATTTTCAATCTAAAAATGTTATGAAAACCAAATTTTTTTTAATCAGTGTGCTGTTTATAACAGTTTTCAGTTCTGGATATGCTCAAATAGCCATTAATACTACTGGTGCAATTCCCGATGCCAGTGCCGGTTTGGATGTCAGTTTTACCAATAAAGGTATGCTGATTCCAAGAGTTGCCTTAACACAAACAACTTCCTCTTCGCCAATTACGACACCTATACCAAGTTTATTGGTTTACAATACGGCAACAGCAAGTTCTGGTGCTACAGCCGTTTATCCAGGATATTATTATTGGAATGGCACTAAATGGATTGCTCTTAGTGGCGGCAATGGCGGCAATGATTGGGGATTACTTGGCAATGCTGGAACAATTGCTGGAACAAATTTTTTAGGTACTACCGATGCCGTAGATTTAACCATTTATACTAATAATATAGAGCGGTTGCGGGTTTCCTCTACTGGTTTATTGGGAATTAATACAGCACCGGCTGGAGCATATCTGAAAATATTGTCAAATAATTCCTCCATGGATGGTTTAGATGCCTTTCATACTTCCGGTTCTACCGTTTCTGCATTCAATGCAATACAAGGAAATGTAACTAATGTTGCATACACGACCGCAACAGGATACCTTGCTTATCATAATTCCAATAATAAAACTTTTTCTGTATATGGAAATGGCGGTGATTTAGCCGGAATGTTTAATGGAAGAGTTGGTATTAATTCTGTCTCCACTTCGCTTACAAATGCTGATTTAGAAATAAGAAATACAACTACAGCAAACCCAGTCTATGTTTTTTTACGAGCAACAGAACAAAAACCCAATAATAACGATATATTAACGAATTTAGATTTTGGTGATAGTTATATTACTTCACCACAAGCACGCATTCAAATATTTAGAGATGCTGCTGCTAGCAGTATCACCGATTTGCCTACTTCCATTACTTTCTGGACAATGGCAGACGCAGCATCTTCACTTGTTGAACGAATGAGAATAACCAGTGGGGGTTTGGTTGGAATAAATATGACCCCTAGTATGCAACTGGATGTTACTTCTTCTACAATCAATGTAGGAGACGCTACCATACGTGGTGCCTCTACGGGAAATGGAGCTGTTTACGGTGTAAAAGGCAGTATAACTTCTACAACGAGTACGGCAGCAGGCATTTTTGGATTGGCAAGTGGAACAAGCGGACAAACACATGGAGTGCTTGGGCAAACCTATTCTACTTCTGACAATTCAAGTGGTGTTAGAGGATATGCCGGTGGTACTTCTGGTGTTAATTTTGGTGTGTGGGGTGAAAATACATCAAATACAGCAAATGCTACGGGTGTATTTGGAATGAATTCTTCTACAACAGCCGAAGTAAATGGTGTTTGGGGAAATACGGTAAGCACTGCAGTAGGAGCATCAGGTGTTTATGCTTCTTCTACTGGCGGAAGTGGAACGTATGGATTGTATGCTATTAATACAGGAGCCAATGGTAACGGAATAAGAGGCGTTTGTAATAACGGACCAACTGCCATTGGGGTTTGGGGACAAAGTACCATAGGCTATTCAGGATATTTCAATGGACCTGGTTTAGGAGTTGATATTGTAGGTAATCTAAATGTAACAGGTACTGTAACAAAAGGTGGTGGCTCTTTTAAAATAGACCACCCACTTGACCCTGCCAATAAATATTTAATCCATAGTTTTGTTGAAAGCCCCGATATGATGAATATATACAATGGGAATATCGTTACCAATGCCGACGGTGAAGCAACAGTTAAACTTCCTTCCTATTTTCAAGCAGAAAATATGGATTATAAATATCAACTAACCGTTATAGGACAATTTGCCCAAGCCATAGTAATGAAAGAAATTTCCAATAATCAGTTTATCATTAAAACCGATAAACCTAATGTAAAAGTAAGTTGGCAGGTTACTGGCATACGAAACGATAAGTGGGCACAAAAATTCAGAATTCCTACCGAGGTAGAAAAAAATGAGAATGAAAAAGGTAAATATTTATATCCTGAATTATATGGATTCGGAGAGGATATGTCCATTGATAAAGTTAAACATCCCGATAGGGGTGAAAAAACACTTCCTGACCTTTCAAAGATAAAATAATGTTTTTTAGACAAACCAATTAATACCAAACCGCTAATAAAAGAATGAAATGAATTTTGTCCCGTCAAACTAACCGTTTAACCCCGACTTAGATAAAGTTATATTTTTAGAGCAAAGAGAATAAAAATATTACCTTATCTTTGTCGCCTATGTAATTCATGAAACTAAGTTTTATGAATTATTCGGGTTTAAAACAAAAGCGAAGCAAATTGTTTTAATGAACTTGTTAGCAAGTCGGTATAAAATGAAGAATGTCTTCATAAAAATACTTGACATCATTTTCTTATACCTGTAATCCTATATGTTTAATTATCATATTTCCTAACTTTAACATATTTTTTATACACTACAAAAAAAATGTAGATTTTATT
>CAYSIN010000040.1:0-24121 GCA_964431135.1 uncultured Bacteroidales bacterium | reverse complement strand
TCAATAATGACGAGACGGGATGCCGACAGACTAACAGTTTTAAAACAAAAGCGAAACGAATTGTTTTAATTATCTTGTTAGCAAGTCGGTATAAAAACTCATTTTATACCAAAAAGCACTATCTTTGCAACAAAAACGCCATGCTCATTAAAAACATCATCAAACCTGTAAATGGAATAGATATTCATTGCAAACTACTTTTACCTGATGAAGAAAATGATAATGCCACATGGATAGTGATGTTGCACGAAGGATTGGGAAGCATTCCACAATGGAAGCAATTTCCCGATAAAATTTTTAATGCTTTTCATAACCCTGTTCTTTTATATGAGCGAATAGGCTATGGCGACACAGGTTCTGTAAAAGATGTACTTCCTGATAATTATTTTAAGGTTGAGGCAGTGGAGGTTTTACCCTTGTTGTTGCAGGCTTTCCATATAAGGTCGTTTTATCTTCTTGGACATAGTGACGGTGCTACTATTTCATTGCTATATGCATCCAGTAAACCTATTGGATTAAAAGCTATCATTGCCATAGCACCGCATGTTTTTATAGAAGAAGTTACGGTTAGCGGAGTGAAGCAGTTATCTAACGATTACCAAAAAGGCATATTAGGTTTTTTTCTAACAAAATATCATCACGAAAAAACAGATATATTAATTCAGCGATGGTTACAAACGTGGCTTCACGAACCCATGCTTTCGTGGAATATGTTTGATGAACTGAAAAAAATAGAAGTACCCGTTTTAACCATTCAGGGAACTCAAGACGAATATGGAAGTATCAAACAATTACAATTAATTGCCCAACATTGTCCTTCACCAACACAGCACATTATTATAGAAAACGGACATCATACTCCTCATTTGGAATATGAAAGTATTGTTCTGTACGAAATGAGTCGTTTTATTTCAACTTAAACAATCCGTGCAATTCGGCATCGATGCGGTCAATGATAGCACTCAAATCCTGAGGGTTATTGGTAAAATTATTTTCATCTACGTCCACAATTAATATTTTGCTTAAATTGTAACTCGAAATCCATGATTCATACCGTTCATTCAAACTTTTTAAATAATCTAAACGAATGCCTTCTTCATACTCTCTTCCCCGTTTTTGTATTTGCTCAACCAATTTAGGAACCGAAGCCTGTAAGTATATCAACAGGTCTGGTGGCTGAACCAGCGACGACATTAAATTGAAAAGTGTAAAATAGGTTTCAAAGTCGCGTGATGACATTAAACCCATAGCATGCAGGTTTGGTGCAAAAATATACGCATCTTCGTAAATGGTTCTATCCTGAATAACGGTCTTTGATGATTTTCTTATTTCCAGTATTTGACTGAAACGACTGTTTAAAAAATAAATTTGTAGGTTAAACGACCATCGATGCATGTCATCATAAAAGTCGTTTAAATAAGGATTGTCTGCTACATCTTCAAAATGTGCTTCCCATTTATAATGCTTGGACAATAAAGTGGTTAAGGTAGTTTTACCTGCACCAATATTGCCAGCCACAGCGATATGCATTCCCATAGCCAAAATTTTGAAATAAAAGTACACATTTTTTTAATGTGAAAAAAATTTTTAAAAAATTTTTTTGCCCTTGTATGAATATAAAAATAATATATCTTTGCAAAAATAATAGAAAAAATAAACCGTTCTAAAAATCAAATAGTTATGTATTGGACACTTGAACTTGCATCAAAATTGGAAGATGCTCCCTGGCCTGCTACCAAAGAGGAACTGATAGATTATGCCATGCGTAGCGGTGCACCATTAGAGGTTATCGAAAATCTTCAAGACCTTGAAGACGATGGAGATATTTATGAGAATATTGAAGACATCTGGCCTGATTATCCGTCCAAAGAAGATTTTTTATTTAACGAAGATGAATATTAACATGACAAGAGAAGTATTTTTTTGTTAAGATTTTTAACCTAAGCAAAAACAGCCATGTATATTCGTGATAAAGCCATAAAAGACATAACACAGCATGATGAAATGCTTGATATTATTAAGCGTTGTGATGTATGCCATGTAGCATTTGTAGATGAAGATAAACCATACGTACTTGCATTTAATTTTGGATTTGACAATGACAAATTGTACTTACATTGCGCCAAAGAAGGACGAAAACTTGATATACTCAGCAAAAACAATAATGTCTGCGTTTATTTTGACACAGACCATGAATTTTTCGCACGAAACGAGGAAGTGGCATGCAGTTATCGAATGAGATATCGCAGTGTAATGATAATGGGAAAGGCTAAACTTTTAGTTGACATCCAGGAGAAAATTTCTGCGTTAAAAATTTTTATGAAACAATATACCGAACGCACCTTTGAATTGTCAAAACCCGCTGTGGACAATGTAAACATTATTTGTATTGATATCGAAAAAATGACAGGTAGAAAATTTGAATATTTATAAAACATTATCTATGTTTACGCCATGTTTGTATTTGAGCAACAAAAAAAGATAAATATTGATGATTGGTTAAAAGACCAGAATAATGGACAGTGCATATTTTCCTACTTAGGAAGTATCGATTCGGCTATTATTTTAGACTGCATTCAAAAACTCGAAAATTTTATTGCCCATCATCCCAAACATTTATCAGGTAACCCCAAAACAGCCGTTTATTTAACTATTGAATCTATTCAAAACATTTATCATCACGGGCTAAAATATAAAGACAAAGAACGATTTGGTGCCGTGAAAATTATCAGTACAACCAAAGGGTTGCAAATGGATTTTTTGAACATTATTCATAAAGACAAAGCCATTTTATTGGGCGAACGCATTCAACAACTCAATGTTTTATCCAAAGATGAATTAAAGAAATTGCATCTGTTAATTTTAAGTAATAACGAATATTCCAACAAAGGCGGTGGTGGATTAGGTTTGGTTGATGTAGCACGAAAAATTAATACAAAATTATCTGTTGAATTTTTTCCTTTAGAAAAAAATCTTTATCTTTACCTCTTGAAAATTAATTTAAATTGATATACCTTTACAAAAATTTTTTTTATGGATACAATAGTAATAGAAGGAACACCAAAAACACCAGCAGTGAATTTTAATGCTTCTACTGGTATCATTGAATTAAAAGGACGTTCTATTCCAGAAAATTCAATTGACTTTTATAAACCATTAATTGAATGGATAGAAAAATATGGTGCTGCTCCACAACAAAAAACAGTGGTAAACGTCCAATTAGAATATTTTAATACCAGTTCGTCCAAATGTATTCTGGATGTTTTTAAACGATTGGAAGCCATCGCTGCAAATGGGCATGACATTACTATTAATTGGCATTACGAAGAAGATGATGAAGACATGCTCGAAGCCGGCGAAGATTATCAAAGCATCATTAAGGTTCCGTTTAAGATGGTAGAAATTGCCTCTTAATTTGATAACGTTATCTTAAAAACAGCGAATCGCATTCATTGAATTTTATTACTCAATGAATGTTGATGTGTTTATATAACCAAAATTTATTTTTAAAAAATTTTATCAAGCGAAGTTTATTTTGCCTGTTTCAATCTAATTTGAGCACCGCAAGAAATGCTTGTTGGGGTACTTCTACAGAGCCTATTTGACGCATACGCTTTTTTCCTTTTTTCTGTTTTTCTAAGAGTTTTCGTTTTCGGGTAATATCACCGCCATAGCACTTGGCAGTAACATCCTTTCTAACGGGCTTTATCGTTTCACGGGCAATAATCTTACTTCCAATAGCAGCCTGAATGGCAACTTCGTATTGCTGACGTGGAATAAGTTCACGAAGTTTTTCGCACATTCTTCTGCCAAAAGCATAAGCATTATCGGCATGTATAAGGGTGGACAATGCATCCACTTGTTCGCCATTAAGCAGTATATCCAGTTTTACAAGTTTGGCGGGTTTATACGAAGAAGTATGATAATCAAACGAAGCATATCCCTTAGAGATACTCTTTAATTTGTCGTAAAAATCAAAGACAATTTCTGCCAGTGGCATTTCAAAAACAATTTCTACACGGTCGGTAGTTAAATAGTTTTGATTGACAAGCGTTCCGCGTTTATCAATACACAATTTCATAATAGCACCCACATATTCTGCTTTAGAAATTACCTGTGCCATAATATACGGCTCTTCAATATGGTCAATAGAAGTAGGTGCTGGCAATCCCGAAGGGTTGTGTACATCGATAATTTCGTTTTTGGTAGTATAAACCTTATACGAAACGTTGGGAACCGTAGTAATAATATCCATGTCAAATTCACGGTCAAGACGCTCCTGCACAATTTCCATGTGAAGCAATCCCAAAAAACCGCCACGAAATCCAAACCCCAGAGCGGCGCTCGATTCGGGAATAAACGTCAAGGAGGCATCGTTGAGTTGAAGTTTTTCAAGTGATGAACGCAAGTCTTCGTAATCATCTGCATCGACAGGGAAAATACCGGCAAACACCATTGGTTTTACGTTTTCAAAACCGGCAATGGCTTTTTTGCAAGGCTGGTCAACATGTGTTATGGTATCGCCTACTTTTACTTCGCGTGCATTTTTAATTCCAGAAATAATGTACCCCACATTGCCAGCAGATATTTCGGTGCAAGGCTCCAACGAAAGTTTAAGAATACCTATTTCATCGGCTTCATATTCAAGATTCGTATTAACAAACTTAACTTGTTCGTGTGTACGAAGGGTACCATTAAAAATTCTAAAATAGGCAATAATACCTCTGAACGGATTGAAAACAGAATCAAATATTAATGCTTGCAGCGGTGCCTCCGCATTTCCCTTAGGAGCAGGAATATGTTCAATAATTGCGGATAAAATATTTTCAACACCCATGCCTGTTTTGGCACTTGCTTCAATAATTTCATCCCGTTGGCAACCCAATAAATCAACAATCTGGTCTTTAACTTCATCGGGCATGGCTGCCGCCATGTCCATTTTGTTTAATACGGGAATAACTGTCAGATTATGGTCAATGGCTTGATATAAATTGGATATGGTTTGTGCCTGAATGCCTTGTGTCGCATCCACTACGAGCAATGCCCCTTCGCAAGAAGCAATAGCACGCGACACTTCATAACTGAAATCAACATGACCAGGTGTATCAATTAAATTCAAATAATATTTTTCATCATTATACTTATATTCCATCTGAATAGCATGGCTTTTAATAGTAATACCCCGTTCACGTTCTATTTCCATGTCGTCCAAAACCTGTGCCTGCATTTGCTTGGGGCTTACTGTTCCTGTAAACTCAAGCAAACGGTCGGCTAATGTGCTTTTGCCATGGTCAATGTGAGCAATAATACAAAAATTACGAATATGATTCATGCATGTTTATTAAATTCCGTTGCAAAGATAATGTAAAAAAAATGGATTACAGATAGGTGGTAATAAAGCATGTTCCATTTTTACGACTGCTTGTTGTTCGTTTTCGGGCAACATACTTGCTATGTTTTCCGCAACGTAATTGTTTTCTACATAAAGCGAAAGTTGTTTTACATCTCCCACTAAAATCCATTTTTTAGCGTATAACGCTGGAACAATAAAATCTGAAAAAGTAACTTTTGATACTTCATCAACAATTAATACCAAACCGCTAACAAAAGAATGAAATGAATTTTGTCCCGTCAAACTCTAACAATAGAAAAACCTTCAAGGTTTAGCCGGAAATAAAGCCAAGCAAAACCTTGAAGGTTTAGCCATGGGAAAAGTTAAAAAAACATGGAAAGTTTATTTATGGAAACCTAATACCAAACCGCTAACAAAAGAATGAAATGAATTGGGTCTTGTTCCGTTTTTGCGTTTATGTTGTTCAAGTTGGTACGTGTTCGGGGACGTAAATAAATCGTATCGCCCTTAATGTCCGTTTCAAGAGTAAAGTAGTTTTCATCTTCGTTTTGCTCGTCAATACGAAAAGAACTTTCTTGATAGAAATTTGTCTTTTGATTAAAAACAGTCTTGGCGTTTTCGTTATTTTTGTAGTTGTAATAATTTACAAAACTATTTTTTAATTTTATGAATTATTTTAGTTCAATAGAGTTGTTAAATTTTATTCAATAATTATATGAAAAGAGGATTGATAGCAATCGTTTTAATAGTAATAAGTGGTTGGGCTACGGCTCAAAACATAGTTCAAAATGGTGGATTTGAAAATGCGTTAGCCAATTGGTATTATTTTTCTACTACTGGTAATCCAACTATTTTTAAAATGGATATTACAAATTTTCATAGTGGCAACCAATGCTTGTGGATGGACAATAATTCATCAGCAGACACTTCGTATTTAGCACAAATAGTGCCCGTGTCGGCAGGGAAAAAATATTTGTGCGATTTTTGGGTTAAAGCCGACAGTATGGAACATTACATGCTGCCATTTATAAAATTCAGACATGATACAGTTTCGGTATATGACACTTATTTTTGTCCCAATGGCAATGTGGGCAATTGGCAACGAGTTGTTATGCGGGTATTGGCACCTCCCAATGCCGATAATATGGTTTTATTTGTGGCTGTTTTTGGAAAAGGAAACTTTAGAATAGACGATATTTCCATGATTGAATTGTTAGATACGTCGTACACATCATTCAGTGTAAATATTAATCAAACCGTTGGGACATTTAAAAAACTGTTTTCGGTAAATGGGATTGGACCTGGAAATCCTAACCAACCGTTTAATCATATTCAAAAATTTCAGGAACTGGGTGTTGATTATATGCGAACACATGATTTTGCAACCGCTTTTGATTACTCCGTCATTTTTCCCGATACGTCTGCTAATCCGTTAAATCCATGGGCTTATAATTTTCACTCTACCGATTCGTGTATCAGCGATATTATAAATGCAGGGGGAAATGTTTATTTTCGTTTGGGCGAAAGTTACGATACGGCATTAAGCAAAAAAATGCCACCTGCCAACATGGACAAATTTGCACAAGTATGTGTACAAATTATTAAACATTATAACGATGGTTGGGCAAACGGATTTCATTATAATCTTTCTTATTTTGAAATATGGAATGAGCCCGATATTATCGATTTCTGGACAGGTACCGTAAACGACTATATCAAACTCTACAGGCTTACTTCACGAGCCATTAAATTGTATAACCCACAATTAAAAGTAGGAGGTCCCACTATTTCCAATGTTTTCAATGAATCGTTTATCAACACGTTCATCGATTCTGTAGTAACAGAACAACTTCCACTTGACTTTTTTGTGTATCACTTGTACTACTTTCACAATCCATATTATTTTAAATGGGTCAATGAATATGTACGAAATAAATTAAATTTGGCTGGGTTGACAAATATTGAACTTATAAATTCTGAATGGAATTCGTATATGATAAGTTTTGAGACCTATAGCGAATGGGGTGCCGATGATGCCATGAATGCTTCGGCTGCTACTGCTGCCATGATTTATATGCAAGAATCAACCATTGATAAATTTTTTCGTTACGCCTTTTTTAATTACTGGTTTGGATTGGTTAATGATTATGACCAATGGCGATATTCAGGTTTGGCATATAAAGCATTACGCCTATTGATGGATAATGGACAACGATTAATGACATCTGGCGGCGATACACTTGGTACTTGTATTATTGCTTCTACAGATAACAATAAAATAGAGGTAATGTTAACAGATAATAATTTAACAGCAAATGGCTATACGTTGCAATTGCAAGGGCTTGACCCTTATTATGTTTACGATTATAGAATCTATAGAATTGATTCTTTACATAAATATTATATTGTTGGCACAGGTAGTGTAAACAGCCAACAGCCAGTGGTTACACAACAAGTTAAATCTCCCTTTACAGACCACTTTATTTTTGAAAAGACAGTACGTATGGCTTCTACTATCAATGATAATAATAGTTTTGTATATCCCAATCCATGTAAGGATAAGTTTCGACTTGTAAATTCAAAACTTGAAGGAAAACCAACTACCGTTACCCTGTCCGATATTTATAATCGTGAAATAAAAAAGTGGGAGATAAAAGATTTTAATAGTTCGAAAGATTTTTTCATTACAGAAATTCCACCATCTATTTATATTCTGAAAGTTCATACACCCGTTGGACCATCCATGCTTTATAAAATAGTAATACAATAATGATATACGTTATTACCTAATCGCAAACAAGTATAACACAACATAGGTAGTAACTCCTTAAAAAATTGTTTTTATAGTATGGTTTATACGAAATATTTTATGGGATATTTACATCGTACATTTATACCAAACCGCTAACAAAAGGATGAAAATGTGCATCCTCGTTGCAACCGAGAATGAGGTAGAATAAGTACTTTTAAGGGACGACTAATTATCTTGTTAGCAAGTCGGTATTAAAAATAGCATTATTATTTTGCCAAAACAACTTGTGGACCATAAGACGCAAGTCTTTTTCCTTCATCATTGTCGGTAAAGGCATTGAAATTTGCAATGAACTTATTGGCGAGCATTTCGGCTTGTTTGTGATAGGCATCCTTGTCTGTCCATGCATTTTGAGGATTTAATAATTCAGATTCCAAACCATTCAATTGTTTGGGTATAGTAAAATTAAAAATAGGTAATTTTTCAGTTTCAGATTTTTCAATGCTGCCATCTAAAATGGAACGAATAATATTTCGTGTAGCATGAATGTCTATACGTTTGCCCACGCCATACGCTCCACCAATCCAGCCTGTATTTACCAAATAGGCTTTTGTTCCATGCTCATCCATTTTTTTTGAAAGCACTTTGGCATAAACGGTTGGATGAAGCGGCAGAAAGGCAGCACCAAAAGCAGCCGAAAAAGTAGGTGAAGGTTCAATAATACCCCGTTCTGTACCGGCTAATTTTGCCGTATAACCACTGAGGAAATAATACATGGCTTCATCTTTATTCAAAATAGCCACTGGTGGCAATACGCCAAACGCATCGGCACTGAGAAATATGATAGTTTTGGCATGAGGTCCTTTGGATACGGGCTTTACTATATTCTTGATATGATAAATAGGATACGAAACGCGTGTATTTTCTGTTTTGGCATCACTGTCAAAATCAATTTTACCTGTATGGGAATCTACCACAAGATTTTCTAACAAGGCATCCCGTTTAATAGCATGGTAAATATCGGGCTCTTTCTCAGGGTTTAAATGAATACATTTAGCATAGCAGCCTCCTTCGAAATTAAAAATACCTTCGTCGTCCCATCCGTGCTCATCATCGCCAATGAGCATACGTTCGGGGTCTGTGGACAGGGTTGTTTTTCCTGTACCCGACAAACCAAAAAACAATGCTGTGTCGCCTTTCTTACCTATATTAGCAGAACAATGCATGGCAGCAATTCCTTTGAGTGGTAGAAAATAATTCATTACGGTAAATATTCCCTTTTTAATTTCTCCGCCATACCAAGTACCACCTATTACAGCCATTTTTTCGGTCAGATTAAACGCTACAAAAACATCGCTGTTCATATTCATTTCTTTCCACTTGGGATTGGTTGTTTTGCATGCATCATACAAAATAAAATCGGGTTTGAACTCTTTAAGTTCTTCGTCTGTTGGGCGTATAAACATGTTTTTTACGAAATGTGAAACCCACGCTACTTCGGAAATTACACGAATTTTCAGTCGTGAATTTTCATTGGCACCCGCATACGCATCGTTTACATACAATTTTTTCTTACAAAGTTGTTGTTTGGAAATAGAAAGCAAATAATCCCATTGTTCATGCGTAATAGCCTTGTTGTCGGAGCCTTTACGACCTTCACCTGCCCACCAAATGAGCGGTTTTGTTTGGCTGTCTTTGACAATGTATTTGTCTTTTGGGCTGCGGCCGGTAAATATTCCCGTATCAACAGCAACAGCGCCTAAATCGGTTACGATACCTTTTTCATATCCTGTCAGTGAAGGGTCTGTTTCGTGCTTAAACAGTTCTTCATACGACAAATTGTAATATAATTCCTGAACATCGGTTATACCCAATTGTTCCAGTTCATTTAAAATTTTTGTATTCATCTGATAACATATTAATGGTTAATTATTCTTTATTTCTTGTTCCTGATTTACTTTTATGGTGGCAATAACCGTTCCTTTCGAAATCTTTGCTCCCTGTTTGACAAACACTTCGGATACTATACCCTCGTATTCGGAAATAACTTCTTCAAATCCCTGAAACAAATCGGAATAAATGTAGCAAATACGTTCCCCCTTTTTTATACTCATACCTGCTTTTAAAAAACGGTCTTCAATTATTTCATGAAAACCAAGCATCACTTCGCCTTTGGTAGGAGCCACTATCGATTTGATAGTGGGGTCGTTGGGAATGACAGGTTTTTTAGGAATATCCTTGGTTGGTGGAGGAGTGGTTGTTTTTTTGACTGTTTCCTGAATAATTTTTTGCTGTTTGCGGGCTGTTTCAATTTCTTCTTCAAAACGTTTTTTGGCTAATCCGCTTTTATAATCCACGTATTGACGTTCGTGCATCGCCAGTTCAAACAATTCTTCTTCGTCCTGTCCTACTTCCCAGTGATTATCGCTCATTTGTTTTCGGTATTTGTCAAGTTCATCGGGATAAGCATCTTGTGGATTGCCCGTATAAAATTCTGAACCCTGCTTTTTGGCTAATGCAATAATTTCATCATCCAGCGGACCGGGTAATTTACCTGCTTTGCCCAAAATCATATCCCACGTATTTTTGTCTATCATCTGGAAACGACTTTTACCTTGCAAAATAAACATGACATTAATTAAGGCAACGTTTTTTACATATTGGCTGAATGGTGTAACTAAGGGTGGATATCCCAATTTGGGCCATACATAGGCTACTTCGTCAAACAGCATGACGAGCATTTCGTCTTGAGTAAGTTCTTTTTTACCCGATGTTTTCAGACTTTTATTAATACCTTCCAACACGCCCTTTAAATCTGCCATCATACTTCCCATCATTCCACCGGGCAAGCCACAGCCCAATAATAGTGAAGAAGTATAACGATTTTTGTTGTCAATAAACAAGCCCAGCCATTCATCTATAAATTGTTGATTAAGGTTACGTGCTTCCATATATGCGTTCATATTGATGGTTGGAACATCAAAGCCTGCATCAAGCAACATTTCACGTACCGAAATGACATCGGGATGAACCATACCCCACGAAAGTGGTTCCATGGCTACATCAATAAAATCGGCACCTGCCTTTGCTACTTCAAGCATAGATGCCATAGATAAGCCAGGACCCGAATGTCCATGATACTGTACGATTAACGTTGGATATTTCTTTTTTATGCCAGATACCAATTTTCCTAAAAATACAGGACGTCCAATGCCTGCCATATCTTTAAGGCAAATTTCATCGGCACCAAATTCAACGGCTTTGTTTACTACTTCCAAATAATGCTCAATAGTATGGACAGGACTGTGCGTAATAGACAAGGCTGCCTGTGATATCATGCCTGTTTCTTTGGCATATTTGATAGATAATTCAAGATTTCTAAAATCATTCAACCCACAAAACGAGCGGGCAATATCTACGCCTTGTGCTTTTTTTACTTTATACATTAAATGCCTTACGTCTGCGGGTACAGGATACATGCGTATGCCGTTCAATGCACGGTCGAGCATGTGTGTTTGAATGTCTGCCTGATGAAAGGGCTTAACCCATTCACGTACTACGGCATTGGGATTTTCGCCATATAAAAGATTTACCTGCTCAAAGGCACCGCCATTGGTTTCGATGCGAGAAAAACAGCCCATATCTATAATGACGGGGGCAATTTTTTTTAACTGGTCTATTCGTGGCACATATTTCCCCGACGATTGCCACATATCTCTATATACAAGACTGAATTGAATTCTTCTTTTTGCCATAAATAGTTTATAACATGGTGTTCGATGACACGTTTTGCAAAATTTTTTTATGGTACGAAAGTAATGGTTCTGTTATGCAAAATATATGTTTGATAACATTTTTTGAAAATTATAGTAGAAACACATTGCAACGTGTCTCTACATGGGTTAATACACTTTTTTTACAATTTCCATAATATTGTCCGACTTTCCCATGGTGTAAAAATGGATACTCGGCACATGGTGGGCTTTAAGTTCTTTTGCCTGTTCTATTGCCCAGTCAATACCTACCTGACGTACTTCCATGTTGTTTTTACATCTTTCAACTTCTTTGCTTAGGGCTTGTGGAATTTCAATACTGAATGTTTTTGGAATAATGTTGATATGATTGGTAATACTTACAGGTTTTAATCCCGGTACAATAGGCACGTTTATACCCGCTTGGCGACAACGTTTTACAAAGTCGAAATAGTAATTATTATCAAAAAACATTTGTGTAACAATATATTCGGCACCGGCATCAATTTTATTTTTCAAGTAACGAAGGTCGCTATCCATGTTGGGTGCTTCAGGATGTTTTTCGGGATAGCCAGCAACACCAACCGAAAATTCTGTAGCAGCATTATTTACAATAGTATCATCCAGATATTTGCCTTTATTCATATTCATTACCTGCTGAAGAAGTCCTATGGAATGTTCATGCCCGTCGGGTTCAGGTACAAACAGGTGACTGTTTTTGTCCGGGTCGCCTCGTAATATAAGAAGGTTGTGAATACCCAAAAAATGAAGGTCTATTAATGCATTTTCTGTTTCTTCGCATGAAAAACCAGCACAAATAAGGTGTGGTACGACTTCTATACCATATTTATGCATGATGGCTGCTGTAATGCCAACCGTTCCAGGTCGTTTACGTATCGTTCTTTTCTCAAGTAAACCATCGGAACGTTGTTTATAAATCACTTCTTCACGGTGATATGTTACATTAATATAGGATGGATTGAATGCCATCAACGGGTCAATAGTATTGCAAATGGCTTGTATATTATCTCCTTTTAAAGGGGGAAGTAATTCAAACGAAAATAATGTTGTTTTTGTTTCTCTTAATAATTTGGCTACATTCATGGTTGGAGCATTTTTTTTACTTGTATAACACTACTATTTTTTCGTTGTGCATAATCTGCTATTTGGTCTTCATATATTTTTCCTGTTGAAAAATAAAATGAATCGGGATGTGCAAAATAATAACCGCATATCGAGGGTAACGGTTGAATCATATATGAATCGGTCAATGAAAATTGCAACTGTTTTTCAATCTCAAGAATACAGAACAATTTCTTTTTTTCACTATGATCGGGACAAGCAGGATAACCCGGAGCGGGACGAATACCCTGATATTTTCGTTTCAGTATTGCTTCGACAGTCAACTTCTCTTGTGGCATATATTTCCAATATTGAGTACGTACAAGCATAAAAAGATGTTCAGCAAACGCTTCTGCTAAACGATTACTTAGTATTTTGAACAAGAGCCATTCGTATTCATTCCCTTCTTTTTTCCATTTTTTAGTGATTTGTACTTCGCTTTCGAGCATGGAAACGGCAAAAAGCCCGATATGGTCATGAATTTTTGTTTTTTCGGAAGCAATAAAATCTGCCAAACATGGATAAACTCCCTTTGTTTCTCTTTGTGCACGTAAAAACGAAAGACAATATTGTTTTTTCTTGTAGTGAATAAAAACATCGTCTTCATTCGAAAAAGCGGGAAAAATGCCGAAGGATGCTTGAGCCACGAGCCATTTTTCATTACAGATTTGCTGCAACATATATTGTGCATCATGCAAAAGTTTTGTTGCCTCAGCACCATAAACAGGGTCGGACAGTACTTTTGGAAATGTTCCCTTTATACCCCATTCCTTGAAAAAATATGAATAATCTACATAAGGTACAATTTTTTTTATGTCATAGTCTTTAAAATATTGAACGTCTTTTATGGCAGGCTCGGGTGCTACTTTTGTCGTATCAAGGATGAACTTATTTTCACGTGCTTCTTTTAGGGGAACAAATTGAATTTTCTTGTGTTGTTGTCGATAATTTTTGGAAAGCGTTTTATACTTTTTATAAATATTTTCTACAAATTCTTTTCTCTTCTCCTTACTAAGTAATAAAGCAACTACGTGTGATGCTTGTGATGCATCATGAACGTAAACTACAGGACCCTTGTATTCGGGAGCAATTTTTAAGGCAGTATGCAATTCGCTGGTAGTGGCACCACCTATTAGCAGAGGAATATGAAGTTTTTTTACCTGCATTTCTTTGGCTACCAATATCATTTCTTCCAATGAAGGGGTAATGAGTCCACTTAGCCCTATTATATCTGCATTTGAATCGATAGCCGTATCTACTATTTTTTCGGGTGATACCATAACACCTAAATCTATTACTTCATAATTATTGCATGATAAAACAACATTAACAATATTTTTGCCAATATCGTGAACATCGCCTTTTACGGTAGCCAATACAATTTTACCTGCAAAAGACGACTTTCCTTTACTTTGCTCAATCCATGGCTGCAAAAAAAATACAGCCTGTTTCATAATACGAGCACTTTTTACTACCTGTGGAAGAAACATTTTACCATTGCCAAACAATTCACCTACTTTTTCCATACCTGTCATTAATGGACCTTCAATAACGTTTAGTCCACTTGGGTATTGTTTTCTGCATTCGTTCATATCTTCCTGTAAATAGTCGTCAATACCATTAACAAGAGAGTAAATTATTTTCTTTTCTAAGGGCAATTTTCTCCATTCAAGTAAATGGAAAGAAGATGAGGTTTTGTCTTGTTTATGATGCTCTGCATAAGCAATTAAACGTTTGGTAGCATCTTTTCGCCTGTTTAACACGACATCTTCCAACAATTCTCTAAAATTGTCAGGAATTTCGTCGTAAACAGGTAATTTGCCTGCATTCACGATGCCCATATCCAATCCTGCTTTTATGGCATGATACAGAAATACGGCATGCATGCCTTCGCGTACCATATCATTTCCTCTGAATGCAAATGAAAGATTGCTAATACCACCGGATGTTTTTGTACCGGGTAAATTCTTTTTGAGCCATTCAACCGCATGGATAAATTCCACAGCATAATTATTATGCTCATCCATACCTGTAGCAATGGTAAGAATGTTAACGTCAAATATGATATCTTCGGCAGGAATACCAATTCCTGTAAGTAATTGTTCTGCCCGTTTACAAATTTCAATTTTCTTTTTAAATGTTGTTGCCTGACCGTTTTCGTCTATTGCCATAACTACAATTGCTGCTCCGTATTTTCTAATGGTTTGTGCAGCATTTAAAAAAGATTCTTCACCCTCTTTCAAACTGATGGAGTTTACAATAGATTTTCCCTGAAGACATTGTAACCCTGCTTCGATAACGTCCAGTTTTGACGAATCGAGCATAATGGGAACTTTTGCAATAAATGGGTCTGCTGTTAAAAATCGAAGGAATGTTTGCATTTCGTCTTTAGCATGGAGTAATGGATCATCCATGTTGACATCAAGTATCTGTGCTCCATTTTCAACTTGTTCACGGGCAATGACTAATGCTTTGTCGTATTGCTTTTCGCGAATTAATTGTGCAAACTTTTTTGAACCAGCAACATTAGTGCGTTCACCGATGTTAATAAAGTTATTTTCTTTTTGAATAATTATATTTTCCAGTCCAGAAAGTTGCGACTGATGTAAAGAGTTATAAATGGTTCTTGGTTTTATTCCTTGAACTGCTTTTGCAATTTCTTTTATATGTTCAGGAGTTGTACCACAACATCCGCCTACTATATTTACAAGTCCTTCTTCTGCCCATTGCTTTATTAGCGAAGCAGTATGTTTTGGCTGTTCCGAATATTTGCCTAATACATCCGGCAATCCTGCATTGGGATATACACTTATGGGAATAGGAGATATTTTGTTTAATTCCTTAACAAAGGGGGTTAACTGTTCTGCTCCAAAAGAGCAATTCAGTCCAATACTTAGCAATGGAGCAAAAGTAAGCGACGTAACAAAGGCTTCTACTGTTTGTCCTGAAAGAATACGTCCCGATATATCGGCAATGGTTCCTGAAATCATGATTGGAACAATTTTGCTTTTTTTTTGCATCACACTTTTGGCAGCAACCAATGCTGCTTTGGCATTTAGCGTATCAAAAATAGTTTCTATTAGCAATATATCTACACCCCCGTCAATTAGACCTTCTATTTGTTCAGAGTAAGCATCGAAAAGCGTTTTCCAGTCAACGGAACGTTCACCGGGACTGTTTATATTGTTTGGTATAGAAGCTGATTTGCTTGTAGGACCAATGGAACCGGCAATAAACTTTAACGATTCGTTATGTTTTTCTTTCCAGATGTCAACAGCGTTTCGTGCAATTTGTGCAGCATGAAAATTAAGTTTATATGCTAATGCTGATAGATGATAATCGGATAATGAAATAGCGTTACTATTAAAGGTGTTTGTTTCAATGATATCCGCACCAGCACTCAAATATTGAAGATGAATGCTTTTAATAATCTCTGGTCGAGTAAGATTAAGCAAATCGTTACAGCCTTTCAAATTAACGGAATGATTGGCAAAATGTTCTCCACGAAATTCCTTTTCGGATAATTGAAATCGCTGAATCATAGTTCCCATGGCACCATCGAGTATAAGTATGCGATGGTGAAGTTCTTTGTATATGGTTTGATGTGTATTCATTTGTGCAAAGATAAGAGTTTGTTTTTTAATATACTATAGCATTACTTTGCAAAGATATGCATGCTTGATTAGTTAAGTTTAAAGTTAAAAAAAGTTTATTCATCCCAAGTTTACCACTTTGACGGGACAAAATTCATTTCATTCTTATGTAAGCGGTTTGGTATTAGGTTTCCATACATAAACTCTCCATGTTTTTTTTGACTTTTTCCATGGCTAAACCTTCAAGGTTTTTCCCTAAAAAACGAGGATATTGAAGTTTTTTCGTTGGTTTGTTTTATTCCGAATGCGAAGCATTTCGGCATAGGTAGGTTAATATTAATTTTCACATTATCTAATTATTTTACCCTCTTTGAATGCAAGTTGCTATTACAATTTTGTATTTGTTATACCGACTTGCTAACCAGTTCATTAAAACAATACGCTTTGCTTAACGGTTTTTTCGTTAAAATTTTTCTATAAAAAAATTTGGAATAAAAAATAAATCAAATTACCTTTACATATCGAATGTAAAAATATGACGAACGATATTTTCAACTCTCAAAACCTATGGCTCTCTATTGGCTTGGAAAATAATTGGGACTTTACTGAAGTTCATTGTTTTATGCATTCTCCCGCGAAAAACGCACATCCTCTATCTCGAGGATTAATGCAATTAAACCCGATTGGGATGCAACTTCGCCCTTTATTGTTCCTGATATCTATTGGGAACATCGGGCTCACTGTACCAACGATGAAAATATGGTCTAAAAAATATGAATTTATCGAAAAAATGATTTTAAAATAAATACAAACCAAAAAAAAACATAATTATGACAAAGAAAGTATATCAATTAAAAATTACATTAGTTGAATCCAATCCGGAAATTTATAGGAAAATAATTGTAAATCCTGATGTTTTACTTGTTGATTTGCATAGAATAATTCAAACAACAATGGGGTGGACAAATTCTCATCTTCATCAATTTAGTGATGGGAATTATGATTATGCACCAAAAGAATTTGAAGTTGAATGCAGTAAAAATTCTAGAACCGTAAAATTGAATAAATTATTGAAAAAAGAAAAAGAAAGAATTATTTACGAGTATGACTTTGGTGATGGTTGGGTACATGAAATTATTTTAGAAAAAATATTTGAAGAAGATGAAAAAAATCAAGTACCAAGATGTATTGAAGGAAAACGGAATTGTCCACCTGAGGATTGTGGTGGAATATGGGGTTATGAAGATTTATTAAATGTTATATCAGACAAAAAACATGAGGATTATAAAGACATGATGAGATGGCTTGGAGGGAAATTTGACCCGGAGGAATTTAATATTAATGCGATAAACAAAGAATTGAAGAAAAAAGATTACGGTTGTATTTGGTTATAGTAAATAAAAAAAATAGAAAATAGAGAAAACAAAAGGTTATTTATTGTCATAAAAATAAAAATCAGAAATTAGATTACTACTGCGTAGCGTCCATAAGAATAGCCCTTTGAAAATGGAGGCGATATAAATTACCCCACTAAGTGCAATTTAGCGGGTATGGAGGTATTACAAAAAAATTATCCGTCACTGCATAAATATATAATATTTTAATCTACATTTGTTCATGAAAAAAGGCATAGTAACCGCGATATTTTTAATTTTTTTGCCATTGTACTTTGTGGCACAAGTATCGTTGCACGATTCGATTACTTATACGTTCAACATTAAAACAAATCCATTTGCCATGCTGCAGGGTCCGATTATGTACACTTCAGAATATCGTTTGGGTTTTGAAAAGCCTGTTTCGCTCACATCCGCCATTCAAGTTTCAGCATCGTGGCTGGGGAAGGCATTTTATGAAAATTTTATAGAAGCCGCTGCCGATGTAAATGATATTTTACTTATTAACGGTTATCGTTTTCAGGCAGAATATAAATACTATTTAAAATCGATAAGGCATCGGTGGATGCCCTTTAATGGATTGTATATGGCTATCAATGGCTCTTATTCACAGGCAAAAATTACTACATCCGACTATAAAATACATGACGAATATATTTCGGCAATTTATGAATATATTGCTTTAAAAAACGGATACCAATACTGCTATGGGCGATATACGTTTGATTTTTTTTATGGTCTGGGTATTCGAGATATAATATGGAAAAGCAATCTTTCTCAGCAGAATCAAACCTTAGACAAGAAAAATTTTGTTCCTTTCAATTCATCTTTAAAAATTCTTTTAGGGATTAATATTGGAATTCGCTTATAAATATCTATTTTTGCAAAAAATTTTGTTTTATGAGTTATTTATTTACTTCTGAATCTGTATCTGAAGGACATCCCGATAAAGTAGCCGACCAGATATCTGATGCATTGCTGGATGCCTTTTTAAGTGTTGACCCTGAATCAAAAGTTGCATGCGAAACATTGGTAACCACAGGTCTAACCGTGTTGTCTGGTGAAGTACGAACCGAAGGATATGTTGATGTACAGGAAGTGGCACGCCGTGTTATTAATCGCATTGGTTATACCAAAGCAGAATATATGTTTGATGGTAACAGTTGCGGCGTAATTAGTGCTATTCATGAACAATCATCCAACATTCGGCAAGGTGTTGTTCGTGAACATCCCGAAGAACAAGGTGCTGGCGACCAGGGAATGATGTTTGGTTATGCCTGCCGTGAAATGGATAACCTGATGCCCATGCCCATTGAACTGGCACAGATTTTTGTTCAAGAATTGGCTGCTATACGCCGTGAAGGTAAAAAAATGAAATACCTCCGTCCCGATTCAAAATCACAAGTTACCATAGAATACGAAGACGATGGTACACCAAAAAAAATTGATACCATTGTTATTTCTACCCAGCATGATGAATTTATTAAACCGGAGAACCATTCGGAAAAAGCAAAATTGTCTGCTGAGAAAAAAATGCACGATACTATTTTAAACGATGTAAAAAATATTCTTCTTCCACGCGTTGTATCTCAGGTTCCTTCTCGTGTAAAGAAATTATTTACAAAAGATATTCAATGGTATGTCAACCCAACAGGGTTGTTTATCATTGGTGGACCACACGGTGATACCGGACTTACGGGCAGAAAAATTATTGTGGACACATACGGTGGACGTGGTGCTCATGGTGGCGGTGCTTTTTCAGGTAAAGATTCTTCCAAGGTTGACCGTTCGGCTGCCTATGCCATGCGTCATATAGCCAAAAATATGGTTGCTGCTGGTATTGCCGACGAAGTACTTGTGCAAGTGGCTTATGCCATTGGTGTTGCTAATCCTGTGGGCTTTTTTGTGAATACCTTTGGTACAGCCAAAGTAAAAAACAATAAGGGAAAAATATTAACCGATAGTGAAATAGCCCGTAAAATTCAACATGTGTATGATATGCGTCCCTATTCCATTGTTCAACATTTTGGGTTAAAAAATCCCATATTTGAACCTACCGCTTCGTATGGTCATTTTGGACGTGACCCTTATAAAAAGAAAGTTGAAATTTCACTTCCCTCAGGAAATGGAAAAGATAAAAATAATCATACGCATAGGAAAATTACTAAAGAGGTTGAATTTTTTACATGGGAAAAATTAGACTATGTAAAAATATTTAAGAAAGAATTTGGATTGAAGTAATGACCTTTTTTCAGTTCACAAGTTCATCACTTTGGCATTTATACCAAATCAGGAGTTCATAATATAGACGAGCATTGGCATTACAACTTTTTTTTGATAAGTTTTACCAATTCAGAGGCAAAAACAAAATCGTTTAATTCCTTGCAATCGGTATTCATAATTTCATTTTTATTGCCTTCCCATAATTTGCTTCCATTGTAAATAAATGCAATCTTATCACCTATTTCCATCACCGAATTCATATCATGCGTATTAATAATAGTAGTTATTTGATATTCCCGTGTTATTTCCTGAATAAGATTATCAATCACGATGGAAGTAACGGGGTCTAACCCTGAATTGGGTTCATCACAAAAAAGATATTTAGGATTTAAGGCGATGGCACGTGCAATGGCAACACGCTTTTTCATACCACCACTTATTTCGGAGGGATATAACAGGTTAACATTTTCAAGATTAACACGTGCAAGACAAAAATTGGCACGGTCCAGTTTTTCGTTTTTACTGAACGAAGAAAACATGTTTAACGGGAACATCACATTTTCCAAAACGGTAAGCGAATCGAACAGTGCACCTCCTTGAAACACCATCCCAAATTCTTTTCGCAGTTCTTTTCGTTGCTTAAAATTCATTGTAGTAAAATTGCGCCCATCGTACAATACATTTCCACTGTCCACTTCAATCAATCCTACCAGCGATTTCATCAAAACTGTTTTTCCTGAGCCACTTTCACCAATAATAAGATTCGTTTTTCCTGCTTCAAAGGTAATACAGATATCTTTTAATACTTCCTTGTTGGCAAATGATTTTGATATATGATTGACTTCAATCATGTGCCAGCAATAATTGTGTTAATATTACATTGAACAATAAAATAATCAAACTGCTGTAAACAACAGCCTTGGTACTTGCCCTTCCGACTTCGAGTGCACCGCCGGTGCAATAATAACCCTCATACGCCGAAACCGATACTATGATAAATGCAAAAACAACTGTTTTTATAAGTGCGTATATTACGTAAAATGGAGTAAATGCATATTGAACACCGTAAATAAAATTGGTGGAAGTAACGGCACCAGTCATCACGGCAGCCCCCCAACCGCCAAAAACGCCTACGAATATACTGATGATAGTGAGGAATGGATTAAAAAAAACTGAAGCAATGATTTTAGGAAGTACTAAATAACTGGCAGAATTAATTCCCATTATTTCAAGAGCATCTATCTGCTCAGTAACACGCATGGTTCCAATTTCTGATGCAATGTTTGAACCAACCTTTCCAGCCAGAATTAATCCAACAATGGTGGACGAAAATTCCAAAATCATGGTATCGCGTGTACCAAGTCCAATAATATAAAGCGGTATTAACGGGTTCTCCAAATTGTACGCTGTTTGTAATGTAACAACAGCACCCATAAATACGGAAATAATTACTACAATTCCTACCGAATTAAACCCTATTTCGTTTATTTCGTGCACGATTTGTTGCATATAAATTCGTCCTTTCTCCGGTCTTGAAAAAACCTTTTTCATCATAAGCGTGTATTTTCCAATATGATATAAAAGACGCATCACAATAATTTTTCGTGTAAATTTACATGTTTTTTTTAAAGATAGTTATGAGTTTTGAAAATCCACTGGAAAAATATGTTTCCGATAAAAGAGTAGTAGAATACATTACTTCATTTGTTAATAGTTTAAAGAATTTATCGCTTATTATTCGCAATCCACGAAATTCTTTTTTTGGTAACATGATATACAGTAAGAAATGCAATACCTATAAAATATATATCAATAAAAATTTATCCCCCAGTTTCTTTCTATACGTTTTTTTACATGAATATGCTCATACACTTACACATTTAAGATATACAGATAAGGTTAAACCGCATGGAAAAGAATGGCAGTATAATTTTTTAAATCTTTTACAGGATGCTTCCAACAAGGGGTTATTTGAAGAGAACATTAAAAATGAAATCCAAAAACAGTTGCTTCATGCACATATTTATTCCAATACTCGTGACCGATATATTAAATCCATGATGGATAAGATTGATTTGGGAAAAAAGGAATCTTTTTTGAGTGATATTCCTCTTCAAAGTACTGTTCTCTTATCCAACAATATGACCGTAAAAATTGAAAAAAAAATACGTACACGCTATTTGTGTTCTGATGTCAATTCCGATAATAAATATCTGGTATCGGGTGTAATGACAGTAAAGGAAGTTATTCGTTAAAAGAGAAAAAAGGAAATAACAATAGAAGTATGTTCTGAATTTCTGAAATTAGGAAATATGCAAAACGAACAAAGGCATAACAGTATGCTATGTCTTTATGGTTCGCTGTATCAAAATAAAATTTGGCTATTTAGTCGTCCCTTAAAAACTCATTTTAATCTTTCTTGTATTTTTCTTTTTTTTTCTGCTAAAAAAGAACCCTGCATGATTTTTAAATAAAAAAAATAAACCTTTCTATTATCATGCAGGCTCTTACTGACCTTATAAAAAGCATTCATAGTACAGTAAAAAAAGTTCCCAAAATCTCGTCATTGCTGACGAGACTAAAAAACGATTTTTAAGGAGCAACTATTTAGCTACGGCAACGGCTCTGGTTTCTCTAATAACCGTAATTTTAATTTGTCCGGGATAGGTCAGTTCGTCTTGAATTTTACGGGCAATATCAAACGACAGCGTTTCGGCATCTTTATCGCTAATTTTATCGCTTCCGACAATCACTCTAAGTTCTCTTCCTGCTTGAATGGCATATGTTTTTTGTACACCGGGGTAAGCCATGGCAAGGTCTTCGAGTTCTTTTAATCGCTTAATATATGCTTCGGCAATTTCGCGCCGTGCGCCGGGACGTGCACCACTTATAGCATCGCATACTTGTACAATAGGTGCAATAAGGGTTGTCATTTCTATTTCTTCGTGATGTGCACCAATGGCATTGCATACATCGGGACGTTCTTTAAATTTTTCTGCAATTTGCATACCCAGTATAGCGTGTGGTGATTCAGGATTTTCATCCGATACTTTTCCTATATCGTGCAATAAGCCGGCACGCTTGGCAATGGTAGGGTTTAATTTTAATTCGCTTGCCATAACCGCACAAAGGTTGGCTACTTCACGCGAGTGTTGTAATAAGTTTTGACCATAGGATGAGCGATATTTCATTTTGCCAACTAGACGGACAAGTTCGGGATGAAGCCCATGAATACCCAAATCGATGGTTGTACGCTTTCCTATTTCCATCATTTCTTCTTCTATCTGCTTTTTCACCTTTTCTACTACCTCTTCGATGCGAGCCGGATGTATTCGTCCGTCAGCCACCAATTGATGTAATGCCAATCGTGCTATTTCACGACGAACAGGGTCAAATGCAGATAAAACAATGGCTTCGGGAGTGTCATCTATAATGATTTCAACACCTGTGGCTGCTTCGAGTGCACGTATATTACGACCTTCACGCCCAATAATGCGACCTTTAAGGTCATCATTTTCAATAGGAAATACAGTAACGCTGTTTTCTATGGCTATTTCAGGGGCTAGTCGTTGTATGGTTTGAATAACTATTCGCTTGGCTTCTTTGGACGATGTCATTTTGGCTTCTTCCATAGTTTCGTTAATATATGCCATGGCTTGTGTTTTGGCTTCGGCTTTCATCGATTCCATCAATTGTTGTTTGGCTTCTTCGGATTTCATGCCACTAATCATTTCCAATTTCTCTACATGCTGCTGTTTCGTCTTTTCTAATTCGGCAGCCTGTTTTTTTACATTTTCCAATTGATAAGTGAGGTTTGACTGCAATGTTTCTACTTCCTTTTTCTTCCGCTGCACATCTTCAAGTTTTTGCGACAGTTGAGTGTCTTTTTGTTGAATTTTTATTTCCATCTGAGAAATTTTTGCATTTTTTTC
>CAYSIN010000039.1:0-25353 GCA_964431135.1 uncultured Bacteroidales bacterium | reverse complement strand
TCGCTATACCTTTGGTAAAAAAGAAAAGAAAGAATAAAAATCATTAAAAAATAGTGTAACTATTCACCACGTCATTGCGAGGGAGGAACGCACGAAGCAATCTCAAGAAAATAGTCAATGAAACGAGGAGGAGCCATATAGAACATGACAAATAATACCAAACCGCTAACAAAAGAATGAAATGAATTTTGAGTTTCTTCACAAATCAACAAATCAACAACCACTTTTTAGGGACGACTAATTAGATAATGTGAAAATTAATATTAACCTACTTATACCGAAGTGCTTCGCATTCGGCATAAAACAAACCAACGAAAAAACTTCGACTTCTTGTTTTTTCGAGGTTTGGTATTAGTTGTATTATACCGATGAATATCGTTATTATTTTGATTTTCTACTTTTAAAATATTCAGTAATAAAAGTTATAACGGGAGGTATAAGCGATAAAACAATAATGCCAATAACCACAATGGAAAAATGATTTTTAACGAAAGGTTGGTTGGCAAATAAGTAGCCAAGCCAGCAAAAAAAGTTTACCCATAAAATATTGCTGAAAAAACTGAATGAGATGAAACGTACATAGTGCATCTTGCCAACGCCAGCGACAAACGGGGCAAAGGTGCGAATAATAGGCATAAAGCGAGCAAATATCAACGTCATGCCGCCGTGTTTTTCATAAAAGACATGGGTCTTGTCTAAATTTTTTCGACTTATCCACCGGTAATTTTTTTCATAAACCTTAGTACCCAAAAATCTGCCTATCCAGTAATTGCTATTGTCGCCACTAAAGGCAGCACAGAAAAATACAAGCAATAAAAAATAAACACTTAATGGGCTACCAGTTACTGCGGCTAATGCACCAGAAGCAAATATCAAACTGTCGCCCGGTAAAAACGGAGTAACTACAAGTCCTGTCTCACAAAAAACAACAACAAATAAGATTAAATAAGTCCATGTTTCGTAATTCGCAACTATTTCAACTAGATGTTTATCTATGTGCAGTATAAAATCTATAAACCACTGTAAAAAACTCATTTTTTTTCGGGCAAAGGTACATGATTAAATGTAAAATATAAAAAGGCTTGTCAAAAATCCGTTGTAAGTTAAAGATACGCTTCAAACACTAACTTTTTAAACATCTATAATTTAATTTTACTGTTTACTTGTTCCAAAATTTTCTTTTCCATTTCAATGGCTTTTGCTTCTATTTCGGCACCTTCAGCAATAATTTTATTTACAAACGTCTTATCTTCATAGGAAGAGCAATTTATTTTTACATTCAAATATGCTCCCATTACACAACTGCGAGCAGCAATAGCACCTACACCGGCATCGGAAACGGAATTGGGATTTCCCCTATCTGCCATGGCTTCCATTACTTCCAACGATTTATATGCCAGATTCATCACGTTAAAAGGGACTTCAATGGCATATTTGGTGGCATCCTGAATAGCCTGCTTACGAATATTTTTTTCTTCCTCTGTTCCTTTGGGAAGTGAAAAAGCATCCATGATTTTATTGAAAGCACGAGTATCTTCGTCAATCATATCAAGTAATTCGGCGTAATATATTTTTCCTTTTTCTGCCCATTGGCTAAATTCCTCCCAACGTTCGTCCCAGCCGGGCTTATGAGAAGACAAGTTTGCAACCATAGTTCCCAACGAGGCTCCCATAGCACCCATGGCTGCAGAAATGGAGCCCCCACCGGGTGCTGGTGATTCTGAAGCGGTTTCCTGAACAAAATCGGTCATGGTCATATCCACTAATTTTTTTGATTTTCCCTTGTCATCATCGAGCATGTATTCGATGATTTTCTTTTTCGGGTCAAAAGGATAGAGTTCATTCAAACCAAGCGATTTTATAGCAATTTTAATAATTTCACTATCGGGAATACCTAATGAACGTTGTTGTTTCATTAAAAAATACTTACCGGCATCGAGCATGGCTTGCAACGGAACAACTCCTACAATTTCGCTACCCGTAACTCGAACACCTCGTGCATCTGCTTTTTTACACACTTCTTCAAATGCAACATGCAAAGGTGTTATGGCTATATCCGTTAAATTCAACGAAACCTGGGCAATACCAAATTCTTCGATATACCAGCCAATTCCTTTTACAGACTTTAATGTGCCGGGTGTCCAGATTTCTTTACCATTTTCATCTTTTTTAATTTTACCAGTAAAAGGATTGCCTTCACGGACAGGACGTCCCTTTTCACGAACATCAAAAGCAATGGCATTAGCACGCCGTACAGAAGTAGTATTTAAATTGACATTATAAGCAATAAGAAAATTTCTGGCAGATACCGCCGTTGCTCCTGTTCTAGGAACAAATTCAGCAGGACCAAAATCAGGTTTCCATTCTGTTTTTTTTAATTTATCCGGAAGTCCTTCGTATTCACCAGAACGAACATAAGCCAAATTTTTTCGTTCAGGTTTAAACGCAGCAAATTCATAGCAATAAACAGGATATTGAAGTTCTTCGCCAATCCGTTTTGCTACTTTGCGGGCATATTCAGCGGTTTCTTCCATAGTAATATTAGAAACAGGTACAAATGGACAAACATCCATAGCACCAAATCGTGGATGTTCGCCTTTGTGTTTGCTCATATCAATTATTTCCTTTGCTTTTTTAGCAGCCAGAAAAGCAGCCTCACATACGGGTCCGGGTGCTCCTATAAATGTAACCACTGTTCTGTTAGTAGCCTTTCCAGGGTCAACATCAATCAACTTAACGCCTTCTACCGATTCAATAACATCTGTAATTTGTTTTATAACATCCATATTTCGACCTTCGCTGAAATTTGGGACACATTCAATAATTTGTTTTGCCATACGTCGTTTTATTTATAACTATATTTTTTCGCCTCAAAATTAACTAAAAAAGCAGTCAGCCATTCATAGCAACATAATTTTTTTTAACAATAACAATGAAATCAAAATATCAGTTAATATTTCCTATCAATTTAATGTGTACATTTTTGATTTCATCGTCTGACATGTAATAAATTTTTCGCCAATTGACCATACTTTCAATTATAACCAAACAAACCAAAATTATCAATATGCCGGAAATGATGGAAAGTAGATATTTCTGTTGAGGCAAATAATTACTGAAAATATTAGTAAACGCTGCAGTTAGTGTAGTAATAGCAACGAAAATCATAGGAATAAGGGTAACCCATATATATTTAGTTTTGCGAGAGCGAATTAAATAAGTAGTTCCTATAGCCAATGCAATAACGGCAAGCATTTGATTAGCGGTACCAAACAAAGGCCAGATGGTTGAAATATTGCCTGTATATAAAAGGAATCCCCAACAAAAAGTGATAACGGCAGAGAAAAAGACAGCACTAAACCATTTCCCTTTTTTAGATAATGGTTTTGAACTTGGATGAAACAAATCCTGTAATAAGTATCGGCCTATTCTTGTGCCGGAATCAATGGTAGTAAGAATAAACAAGGCTTCGAACATAATACAGAAATGATACCAAAATCCCATAATGCTTTTTAGCCATGGAATTTGTTGAAACACATAAGTCATTCCAACAGCCAGTGAAACTGAACCGCCTGGTCTGCCAGCAAGATTTTCGCCAACTAACGAAGAAAGGTATGGCAAATCAGCAGGAATTAACTTTAATTTGGCAAATGTTTCGGGAAGTGTATTAATAGCAAAATAGTCGGAGGTGGGCAATACCGTAGCAGCAAGCAATGCCATTATGCCTACGAATGCTTCAAGCAACATGGCACCAAAACCAATAGGCAATATATCCTTTTCATTTTTTATTAATTTAGGTGTAGTTCCCGAACTGACTAATGAATGAAAACCGGACAACGCACCGCAGGCAATAGTGATAAATAAAAACGGAAAAACTTTGCCGGGAATAATAGGACCTCCGCCATGAACATACGAAGTAATGGCTGGCATTTGAATATGTGGCTGAACAATGACTATGCCAATGGCTAATATGAAAATGACACCAAGTTTCATATAAGTGCTTAGATAATCTCTGGGTAATAGCAAAAGCCATACGGGCAGGGCAGCAGCAAAAAATCCATAAATGGCTAATAATACCGACATTTCTTTTTCATTAAAGGTAAGATAACTTGCCAAAAAGGAGTGCTGAACGGCTGGTCCCACTATTACTCCCAAAATAATTAACGCCACTCCAATAATAGTTCCTTCAACGATTTTATTGGGTCTTATATATTTCAGATAAATACCTATAAAAAGTGCAACAGGGATTGTAAAACCTACGGTAAATGTACCCCAAGGTGAATTTTTTAAAGCATTAACAACAGGAATGCCAAGCCCAGCCATGGATATAATTAAAATGCAGATAACAGCAATGGAAGTAATAAAACCAAGCCTATTGCCAACCAAATCTTTGGCAATTTCGGCTATGGATTTTCCTTTATATCTTACGGAAGCCGTTAAGATTATCATGTCGTGTACTGCTCCAGCCAATAATGCACCAATAAGAATCCACAACACGCCAGGAAGAAATCCATATTGAGCAGCAAGTACAGGACCAATCAATGGACCTGCACCAGCAATGGCTGCAAAGTGATGACCCATCAATATAACTTTGTCGGTGGGTACATAGTCTTGACCGTCATTCATAGTAACGGAAGGTACAGGATTATCCTTATTCAATTGTAATACTTTATTCGCCATAAATCGTCCATAAAACGTATAGCCAATAGTCAAAAACATAGCCGCTACCAAAACAATAACTATTGAATTCATGATTATTACACGATACTTTTTTTAATTTTTTTCAACTTCAAAAATACGGTTTTTCTGAATAAATTATTAGCCACTTGTATTGATAATTATCATAATTTATTATCGCTGTTATATCAATACGGTTAAAGAATATTTTTCGGTAAAAAAATAAAAAAAATGAAATATTATGTATGCTTTGATTACTTTTGCAAAAAGATAAATATGTGGTTTCACATAATAAAAGGGTTAAATTATTTTTTGTTTTCAAGACATAAAAAAGGGCATGGCATTCATTCACCTTTTATGTTTGATTTGATAGATAACGTATTTTGTGATGAAACTTCTTATCAAGTATATGAAACCATAAATTATTATCGTCAACAACAACTCAGTAATCATGAATTTTTATCGGTAACAGATTATGGTGCTAAAGCAAAAGGGAATACGGAGTTGAAAAAAATTTCAAAGGTAATGAAGCACTCAGTTATTTCATCAAAATATGGAGAATTACTGTTTCGTATGGTAAATCATTATAAACCCGAAACTATTATTGAATTAGGAACATGTTTGGGGTTTGGTACTATGTATTTGTCGCTGGGGAATGAACAATCAAAGGTTGTAACGTTAGAAGGGAGCGAAGAATACGTACACATGGCTCAATCAATATGGAAAAATTTGAGCCTTAAAAATATTGAATCGCATACAGGCACATTTGAAACACTATTACCCAGCGTCCTTGAAAATATAAAAACCATTGATTTTGTTTTTTTTGATGGTAATCATACGTATGACGCAACCATGAATTATTTTAATCAATGTGTAGCAAAGGCACATACAAAAACTATTTTTATTTTTGACGATATATACTGGTCAATGGGAATGTATCATGCGTGGAAAGATATATGCAGTCATGAAAAAGTAAGATTAACCATTGATATTTTCAGAATGGGATTTGTTTTTTTTAATGAAAATATTTTAAGTAAACAGCATAAAACAATTCGTTTTTAGTTTGTACATTCGCCTGATTTTTATTTTATGGAAAATAAGGAAATAATTCATTTTGAACATTTGTTCAAATTTTATCAACCAGGGGCAGAAGTTGTAAAAGCATTGCGAAATATTAATTTGAGCATATATAAAAACGAATATGTTGCCATTATGGGACCTTCGGGTTCAGGAAAATCAACAATGATGAATATATTGGGATGTCTGGATACGCCAACCGCTGGAAAGTATATTTTAAATGATAATGATGTAAGTCGTTTAACAGAAGCCGAATTGGCTACAATACGCAATAAGGAAATAGGCTTTATTTTTCAAACGTTTAACTTGATGCCTCGTTATTCTGCTATGGAAAACGTTGCACTTCCACTGGTATATGCTGGTGTAAAAAAGCAGGAACGTAATGAACGGGCAAAAACAGTGTTGGAAAAAGTAGGACTTGCCGACAGAATGTTTCATAAGCCCAATGAATTGAGCGGTGGGCAGCGTCAACGCGTTGCTGTTGCACGTGCTCTTGTTAATAATCCTTCTATTATTCTTGCCGATGAACCTACCGGTAACCTCGACACTAAAACATCTATCGAAATTATGCGTCTATTCGATACCATTCAACAAATGGGCAATACGGTGATTGTGGTTACACATGAAGAAGATATTGCCGAATACGCTCAAAGAATTATTCGCTTACGTGATGGAAGAATTGAAAACGATTTTATAAACCCACATCCCAAAAATGCTGAAATCAATTCGCTGTTACAACAATGAAAAATGAATGCTATGAAAGTATATACACGAAAAGGTGATGCTGGCTATACAACCCTCATGGGTAATATAAAAGTTAAAAAAAATGATATACGGCTGGAAGCGTATGGTACCGTAGATGAACTTAATTGTCATACAGGGATGTTGCGTGATTTGATTCAAGATAAGGAAATACGTTCATGGTTACTGACCATTCAAAAAAAAATGATGACAGCATCGTCCATGCTGGCTTATGATAAATCCATAAAAGTTAAACTCCCCCGTGTAAACAAAAAGGATGTTGAATGGCTTGAAGCAAAAATTGATTTAATGAATAAATCATTAACGCCATTGCATCAACTTATTATTCCAGGTGGAGATACATCTGTATCGCAAGCAAATATTTGTCGTGCCGTTTGTCGCAGAGCAGAACGTCTTTTGGTTACTGTACAGTCAGTGTTTGAGATGGATAACATTTTATTAATATACTTCAACCGTCTATCCGATTTTTTTTACATTCTTTCACGTTTTTTAGTATTTAAAAATAACATAAACGAAAGTGTATGGAACTCGCATAAATAAAGAAAAATATTCTACCATAAGCACGCTCCTGCGGAACATCATTGCCGTTGAGATATAAAATATAGTAAAAACCAATGCAAATTTAAAATAATACCGATTAGCGTTCATTAAGCCAATAAACTTTATTACGGGTTGATAATGAAGTGCTACAAATACTTGCCAATTTATACCAAACCGCTAACAAATGGAGAAAAACCTTCAAGGTTTAGCCGGAAATAAAGCCAAGCAAAACCTTGAAGGTTTAGCCATGGAAAAAGTCAAAAAAAACATGGAGAGTTTATGTATGGAAACCTAATACCAAACCGCTAACAAAAGAATGAAATGAATTTTGGTATCTATTCACCCCCTCTCGTCATTGCGAGCGTAGCGAAGCAATCTCACCATGCAGCCACTTCTTCATATAATACCAAACCGCTAACAAATGGGGAAAAACCTTCAAGGTTTAGCCGGAAATAAAGCCAAGCAATACCTTGAAGGTTTAGCCATGGAAAAAAGTCAAAAAAAACATGGAGAGTTTATGTATGGAAACCTAATACCAAACCGCTAACAAAAGAATGAAATGAATTTTGGTATCTATTCACCCCCTCTCGTCATTGCGAGCGTAGCGAAGCAATCTCACCTGCAACCACTTCTTCATATAATACCAAACCGCTAACAAATGGAGAAAAACCTTCAAGGTTTAGCCGGAAATAAAGCCAAGCAAAACCTTGAAGGTTTAGCCATGGAAAAAGTCAAAAAAAACATGGAGAGTTTATGTATGGAAACCTAATACCAAACCGCTAACAAAAGTCGGTATTATAACCTCAGATATTTTTTTTACCCGCAGTCATTACATAAGGTGGGAGCATTATTTTCTCAACGTAGCCACTATACGTTTGGGCTTGAGGCACAGTGCCAATGCATCATGAATAGTAGGACATACAATTTTTGCAGCCTGTAATGCTTCGGAAGCACACCCTTCCGATTGAATGACGGCCATACTTACCACTGCCTTGGATAACATAAGCACATCGTTAGCACCATTTCCAATAGCAATACATTTATCACGACCTAAATTTTCCAGATAAAAAAGTTTTTGCTGTTTTTCTTGACCCGATTTCAGAATAGTAAGTTTTATCGGTAGATGACTCAATTCATCGGCAACCGTTTTATAGGTATCGGCTGAAATAACATGTACATAGGCATGTTCACTGATAGATTTTATCAATTCTGGTACACCCAAAATTAATTTTCCGTCTATTGCCATGGTACCGTTAAAATCGAGCAATACATGTTCTATTTTAAATTGCTCCAAAGGATTAAAAATAATTTCTATGGCCATAATTATTAATGTTTATTTTTGAATAAAAATACGTTATGTTTTTACATCCATTTTTACAGGTACATGAATACCCAGTATGCGTAGAAAGGTTTTAAACAGAATGCTCAAATCTAAAAAGAACGATTGTTGTTGGATATATTGAAGCGAAAGTTGGAGTTTATGAGGCATTACCGTTGTAATATAGTATTCTTCTGGATTTTCGGCTTCCGACAGTTTTTTATTTTCATCATAATATACAAGCGAAGCGTAATCGGTAATGCCGGGTTTTACCGACAGCACTTTCAATTGCTCCTCGTTATACATTTTAACATAGCGGGGGACTTCGGGTCGTGGACCTACCAAACTCATATCTCCCAATAATACATTAAAAAATTGTGGCAGTTCATCTATTTTATATTTTCTAAGAAACTTCCCCATACGAGTTATTCTTTCATCCTTTCCAACGGTCAATAACCCCTGTTTTTCAGAATTAGGGTACATGGTACGAAATTTAAACAGCAAAAATTCATGACCATTTTTACCAACACGAACTTGTTTGTAAAAAATGCCACCATGACTGTCGAGTACAATAAAGAGAGCAATAATAAAAAAGAAAGGCAATAAAATAATTAGTATTATTAACGAAAAAATAATATCGGTGATACGTTTTAGCATACGTTGTTTAATACTTCATTAACCGAATCTATAACTGCATGTATAACGGTATGGAGCATTTCGTCTGTCAAATCATAATATACGGGCAGCGATATTTCACGTTTGTAATTATCATAGGCAACAGGATAGTGGTTTATGTCGTATCCCATTTTTTTATAAACTGAAAACAGAGGTAACGGTTGAAAATGTACATTTACCGAAACATCTTTATCAAAAATATGTTGAATAATTTCATCCCGTTGCTGTTCATTAATTCCTTTTATTCTCAATAAAAAAAGATGATACGATGAAGTACTTTGTTCTGTTTCAAAGACGGGCAATTGAGCCCACTCATACTGCTTAAAGGCTTTCTGGTAAATATCAAAAATATGTTTGCGTTTAAGGAGTGTATCGTCATTATAGCGGTCTATTTCTACAAGCCCGATAGATGCTAAAACATCGGTCATATTGGCTTTGTAACCTGCATTGACCACATCATAACGCCATGCACCCTTTTGTAATTTTTCTAAAGCATCTTTACTTTGCCCGTGTAATGTATAAACGCTAAAAAAACGATAGAGTTGTTCGCAGTCAAACGTTTTAGGAAGTTGAAGCACAATGGCACCTCCTTCGGCCGTTGTTAAATTTTTAATGGCATGAAATGAAAAAACGGTTATATCTGCCAGCGTTCCTGCTTTTTGGTTATGATAGCGTGCACCAAACGAATGAGCCGCATCTGCCAATATCAATATTCTGCCTAATTTTTTTTGTTCATCGGTTTTGGCATTGAACAACGACTTAATGGAAGGTTGATGAACCAAACTCATAATCGCTTCATAATTGCAAGGAAATCCGGCTATATCTACAGGGATAATAACTTTAGTATGCGGTGTAATGGCTTTTTTAATGGCTTCCATCGAAATACAAAAATCATCAGCATTAACATCAACCATTACAGGCGTTGCACCACAATGAATAATCACGTTGGCAGTAGCACAATATGTATAGGCAGGAATAATAACTTCATCTCCTTGTTGAATGCCAAACCATCGCAATACTATCTCCAGTCCTGCCGTAGCAGAATTAACTGCAATAACGGTTTGACTTCCACAATAAGCATTAATTTTTTTTTCAAACAGTTTTGTTTTGGGTCCAGTGGTAATCCATCCCGATTTTAACGTATCTACTACTTCGGCAATAATTTTTTCGTCTATTCTTGGAGGAGAAAATGGAATCATACTTTATTTATTTTATGTTCAAAGAAAAAGAAAGAATAAAAATAAGCAAAAAAGATAACGCCTCCCTGCGTGTTCAGCATTGATTCGAACAAAAAATTGAACCCTGTCAACACTAAAAACATCATCCAGGGTACATTATTTCTTTTAAAAGCGTGCTTAAAGGCATAGATAAAAATCAAAACGAGCCATGCAATTCCAAGCAATCCCTGTGCTAACCATGTTTCGAGATATTGATTGTGAGCATTGAGTTTTTCTTCCAAAGCACCTTTCATATTGCGTTTGGCATATTCCTGCATCAATACATCTTTAATATCTCCTGTTCCAACACCCCATAGCCAGTGCTGCTTTAACAAATCAAAACCGGCATGCCACACCAGCCAACGTGCTGCATTGCTCTCGGTAGCAGATACATTAGTGGTCGCAGTTTGGACAGTACTTGAGACAGATTTAAAACGATAATTTTCGGATATACCTGTATAGGTAAACAAGGCAACGACTATTAGCAATAGCAGCGATTTTATCCACTTTTTGTTTTTGAACAAATAGTGTAATGAAGCCAGAACAAATACTAAGCAAACACTTAATATGCCTGCTTTGGAAGATAAAAAATAAACCAAGGCAAGTAAAACGATAATCCAAATAAATAGAAGAATGGTAAAAAATTTGTTTTTTTCGGCTATAAAAAAATCGATAAGAAAAATTAATCCTAAGGTTAAATACATGGCTAAATAAGCAGGGTGATAGGGTGAAGAAAAATCGAGATAATACAAATGTACTTGTTGAGTATGAATTGTTTTAATGAAAGCACCTATAAATAAGAACAGGCAAAGTACTGAAATAGAAATAAGGTAAATCCATTTCATGCTTTTTATGTTGAATGAATTGAACGTTTTATGCTGAATATAAAATACAAGAGGTAAAAGGAAAAGACATGCTTTGACTTCCAAATCGAACCAACCGCTGTGCATATTTGATGTGTACAGCATGGCTAATGCATGTATAAGCAAAAATAATGGTAAAATAATCCATGCCAGATTAAAAAACGAAGAACTGAAAACCTTGTACGAAAACAGATACAAAATGGATAATACTATCCAAAGTGCTAAAAAATAAACAGCAATGCCATGCAAAATAATGAATAGTGGGCTAAGCATTGTAGTTAATGAAAATAAAAAGCGTATGGTGTTTCTAAAACTCATGATAAAAAAGTTTACAAATGTAGTAGGATAGTTTGTTTTTACCAAAAATGGAAATGACAGTAAAAAATTCTCATTTTTTATTATTTAAAATATATATACATTTAGCCACACCAAAAATTGATTTTTATGCATAGTTACAGACTTCTTTTATTTATTTTACTTTTATTTTTCATGTTTATAAATAAAAGTTCTTATACACAGACGAATTGGAGTAGTTTTTTTACTTACCATTCACGAATACTAAATGATGTTTTTGTAAATGATTTCAATCATATATGTCTTGTTGGTGGAAATAAGCAAAATGATTCCATTCAAACTATATTCTTATCTAATGATGCAGGAAATACATGGAATTATATAAGTGATAATTTAGGTTCATGGCTAACATCTGTTTATTTTACCACTTCCATACAAGGGATGTCGGTAGGTTATGATGGAAAAGTATTAAAAACTGTAGATGGTGGTAATACTTGGACAAAAATAAATTTGACTGGAAATTTAAATCAACGACATTTCAGTTCCGTTTTTTTTACCGACAGTCAAAATGGTTTTATAGTTGGTGGTAATGAATTATTAGGAATGCATACCATCATAAAAACTACGGATGGCGGAAATACATGGACTATAATACTCGACGAAACAGGTAGTTTTTTTAATGCCGTTTATTTTCCATCTGCAAATGTTGGTTATGCTGTTGGCAATTATGGGGCACTATATAAAACAAGTGATGCTGGAAACACATGGTCGTCTATAACTATTAATAATAATGCCGGAGGGCGTGATTTTAAATCAGTAAGTTTTATCTCGAATACGTTAGGATTTATAGTTGGGGGTCATTTAAATAATGATTCTATTCAAACAATACTTAAAACAACCGATGGTGGAAGTAATTGGACCATCATCCGAGATAATATATCTCCCATGCTCAACGATATCTATTTTACAAATCAGGAAATAGGATATGCGGTAGGTAATAACGGGACTGTTCTTTATACTGATAACAGCGGAACTACTTGGAACGATGTTGTTTTACCCAATAATAACAGTAATTATAACTTCAATGCTGTTAATTTTTTTAATACCGATTATGGGTATATTTTAGGAAATTATGGAATTGTTTATCGATTTTATAATCCTTTAGGACAATCGCCATTAGTTCACACATTAACAGCTTCCGATTTGAATGCGGATACTATTAAATTAAATGCAACGGTTAATCCTAACGGATACACCACCAATGTTGTTTTTGAATATGGCTTAACCGAGAATTACGGCGATACTATACAACCAAATTTGAATATTATACAAGGAAATACTACATACGATATTTCAGTTAAATTATTTCCATTAAATTATAATACATTGTATCATTATAGAGTTAAGGCAAAAAATATTATGGGTATATCGTACGGAGAAGATAAGCAATTTTTTGTAGGAAATAGCATACCAAATTTTGATTTTGAAAAATGGGATACTACTTCGTTTGAAATGCCTGCATTTTATTCAGAAATATCAAGAACTGTTTCAAAAACTACAGACGCATGTCATGGAATATATGCTATAAAAATAGAAAATGATACTGTTTCTAATAATCCCGGTGTTGTTTTAATGGGAGAATCGGATAATGGACAAAACTTTTATGGAGGCGTTTCATTTAATGCCAAACCAGATTCTTTAACTGGATGTTTTAAATATAATATTGTTCAAGACGATACAGCGTTTATTATGTTAATGTTAAAGAAAAATGGAACTATTATTTCAAATAATCTTTATAAGATATATGGCAATTCCAATAATATTTATGCTGATTTAACATTTCCCATTCAATATATGAGTTCCGAAAATCCGGATTCTTTAATTTTGGGTTTTGTAACGTCTGATATATTTCATCATGCCCCAATAAATCCAAATAATTTTTTATATGTTGATAATATACATTTTGTAAATATAATGGATACTATTCCTAACTTTGATTTTGAAAATTGGCAAAATTTTAACTTTGTTACTTTAACCAATTGGAATTATAATGAAAAAGAAGTGGATAAAATAGGTCAACGGAAATTAACATACGTGCCAGTTCAACTTACTACCATTCATCATTATGGAAAATATGCTGCATTATTAAAAAATATTGTAGAACAAAATGATACATCAACTGGGTATATGAGTTCAGGAAAGTTTCCCGTTTTTTATAAACCAAGAACATTAAATGGATTTTATCAGTATGATTCGGGAAATATCGATACATTTTCTGTGAGTATATCTCTATATAAACAAGACACAGTAATTGGCTCCGGATATTTTTATAGTCCAGAAAGTTTATCATCGTTTAACCCTTTTGAAATACCTATCAATTATTTTTTTAATCGTACTCCCGATAGTGCATTGGTAACTATTTCTTCGGGTGTTCAAAATTCATATAGAAAATCGTATGCCATAATAGACGATTTGAATTTTGACAGTTATTTAATCCATATAGAAGAAAATTATTTGAACCCATATAAAGGTATTCAAGTAAGTGCATATCCAAATCCTGTTAATTCTATTTTAAATATTGATGTTTATTCCAGTAATGAGAATATAGCCTATTTTTATCTGACCGATATACAAGGAAAAATTCTTTTTATTAAATCAAAAATAACTTTATTTAAAGGTGAAAACAGGTTCATTTTGAATGTAAATGATTATGCAAAAGGTATTTATTACTTAACTATCATTACCAATAATAGTTCCATTACAAAAAAAATATTAATTTATTAAAAAATAATGTTGAAATATTTTTTTGAGAAGTGTTGTTTATTTCATAAAATATGTTTTTCTTTACAAAAAATATTATTTATGATTAGAAATAAGATTATCAGTATTGGTATTATGTTGTTTCTATATCAAGGTATTGCTTTTTCTCAAATTACAGTTAATACACTTCAAGCAACTGCCAATCAGTTAGTTACTCAACTTGTTGGAAATGGAGTTACATGGTCTAATGCATCCTTTACAGGAAGTTATAATGGTAGTTCTGCCAGCAACAGGGGTTTTTTTAGTGGTGGTTCATCTATAGTTGGTATAAATAGCGGTATTGTTATTTCTTCAGGAAATGTATTGGCTGCTGCACAAACCAATTTTTATAGTAATTATACATGGATAAATAATTTAGCCGGTGATGCTACGCTAGATAATATTGTTTCACCAACGTATGATGCTGCCGTATTACAATTCGATTTTGTTCCAGAATCTAACTACATACAATTTAGATATGTTTTTGCATCTGAGGAATATAATGAATATGTTGGAACTGAGTTTAATGATGTTTTTGGATTTTTTATTACCAGTTTAGATGCCGATGGTTATGCATATTCTAATAAAAACATAGCACTGGTTCCAGGCACATCAACTCCTGTTTCTATCAATACAGTCAACAGTGGTTCTTATAGTTCTTATTATATTAATAATGACGGTGGTGCACGTCCAATTGAATACGATGGATTAACGACAGTACTAACAGCGTCTTGTTATGTTACTCCCTGTAAAAGGTATCACATGAAATTGGCAGTGGCTGATGTCAGCGACTACGAACTTGATAGCGGAGTTTTACTCGAAGAGAACAGTTTTTCAAGCCCTGTGGTTAATAGTGCAAATATTGCGTTCTCCAATCCTGCAGTTGGTGGTGGTACTCAAATGGTAGAAGGATGTTCTAATGCAATTATTACTATTTGTTTAAATGGAACAACACCTATAAGTAGAAATGTTACTATTTTATTAGATGGAACAGCAACCTATGGAACCGACTATTCGCTTAGTCCCGGTAGTTATACTGCTCCCAATATATGGAATATAACCATACCCGCAGGGCAATCTTGTGCCGTATTAACGATTACTCCATTAAATGATGGTATTGTGGAGGGCACTGAATCAGTAAATTTACAAATTCAAAAAAATTTATGTTTACCTTATACATACTATAATGGTTCTGTCAATATTCTGGATGATGCATTATCTTTTACATTAACCTCTACTTCTATACCTCCAGGTACTGTAATTACCAATCCTCCTGATGGCACATCTTGGGGCAGAACAGGAGGAACTATTACATTTAGAAATCCTTCTTGGCCAATATGTATCAATTGGGGAATTAACAGTATATTAGCATGTGTAAATGGAAATGCATCCGGTCCACCAACGTATGATAATTTAACATTTGCCCCTGGCGACCCAAATACTAATTTACTAAATGGGAATATGTGTTTTACAGGTACTACTAATATCAATTATTTGACTTCGGGAGGTTCATGGACTACCTCTCCTGTATCTGTTCGTTTACGTATTCAAATCAGAACTGCCGGAGGTGGCTCTGCTATTCCTATTGAAAATGTAACCTATGGCGCTAATTCTTACCTGATGATTAAAGCAAAAGATTTCGATGCTACATTATTTTTTGAAGGATATGGTCCTAATAATGCAATATGGGGTACTAACAGTAATTGGAACAATTATTCGAATCAGTGGGCAGGATTAATTAATATTTTTGATGCATTAAATACCAACGGAAGTGCACAGATATTAACTCAATTTCAATATGTTTTTTATAACCTTGATGCAGGTGCTGTTGTGTCTTCCAATAGTCCTGTCTGTGTAGGAAAACCGATAAATCTTTATGGTAATATTGGTACATGCAGAACATTAACGTATTCATGGACTGGCGTTAATGGTTTTTCATCTACTACTCAAAATCCTGTTATTAATAATTCAACCCCATCCATGACTGGTACATATAATGTGGCTGCTTCTGATAGGGTTTGTTATGGTAGTGGAAGTACTAATGTAAATGTTATTTCACCATCTCCAACAGGAATGGTTAGTGGTGATTATTTATGGTCTGGTAATGTTAATACTGACTGGAATAGTACTTCTAACTGGATAACCTATAACGGATCGTCTTTTTTAGTACCTGCATCACTGCCCACTAGTACAAATAATGTTTATGTTGAACCTTATGGCTCCTGCGTTTCAAATTATCCCGTTATCTCCAATGCTCAAGGATTTTGTAATAAACTGACGGTGGAATCTCCAACATCACTCACCATATCCAACAATCAAACATTAAACGTTTATGGCAATTGGGTTAATAACAGTATTATTAGTTGCATGACAGGAACTACAGTCAAATTTTTAGGAAATACAAGACAATATATTCAAGGTTCTTCAAATACCAGTTTTGATAATGTTCAAGTAAATAATTCGGGTGGTGGAATTGTGGCTTCACGAAATTTTGACATATTTGGAACTTTAACGTTGACCTTAGGTCATTTGGATTTAAAAGATTATATTGTTGACTTGGGATTATCAGGTAATGTAACAGGCGAAAATGAAAATGCTCGCATTAGGGCTACCAATGCTTCGTGGAGTGATGGTGGCGGTATAGGCTATATTACTGCTCACCGGAACAACCCATCTGGAAATATGGCAGGTTTAGGTCTGAACTTTACCCCTTCTGTTGCATTAGGAAATAATATAAATATCAGAAGAGGTTGTCAGGCAATGCAAGGTTCAGGAAGTTATTTGAGTAATTACAGTATTTTCCGGTACTATGCTTTGTATCCTGTTACTGCAGCGTCTGGAATAAATTTAACGGTAAATAATTTTAATTATTGGGGTGGAACGGGCAATCCTGAATTAAACGGACATACTGAAAGCGACTTGGAAATGTTTCAGCAAGTCCAGTACTGGAACGGTAGTACTGATCCGATTTATTGGGAACCAAGAAACACCAGTGTTTTTGTTGCAAGTGATTATGTTTCGAGTACAACAACATCTAACCCTATTATGCTTGATTATATTTTAGTAACATTGGGAAGTACTTCAAAGCCTTTACCCGTTGAGTTATATACATTCTATGGAAAATGCGATTCAACCGTAAACACAATTATATGGCAAACAGCAAGCGAACATAATAATTTCGGTTTTTATCTGGAAAAAAGTATTGACGCTGAACATTGGCAAACGGTTCAATTTATTCCTGGCAATGGAAATTCCAATGTTACTATTTCTTATTCTGCTTATGATTTATATCCACATTTACCTGTTACATATTATCGCCTTAAACAAGTGGATAATGATGGAGCCATAAATTATTCTTTTATTATTTCTGTATCATGTAACCAAAATGCTCAGTTTTCAGAAAATATTATTCCAGAATATGGCGATGGACAAGATATTCAATTTGAAATTACGGGTATTCCTAGTAAACCTTATCAAATAACTGTTGTTACTATTATCGGGCAATCATTAATTAATAAAAAGTTTATTTTATCTGAGCCTGTTAAGTTTGTAAAACTGCCTTTCAAATTGGCGGCAGGTACCTATTATATCAATCTTCAAGGAGAGAATGTTTCTATTACCAAGCCTTTTGTTATTTATTGATACGTGGGGCAAACCTCTTCCAGTTTTTTCTTTGCTTCATCATAACCCATATCAAATGCTTTTTTTAGGTTGCTGCATGCATCGGTAGTTTTATGCTGGTCGTGCAGAATAGCACCACGATAATAGTATGCCTCGCCTGTTGGTTTTATTTTTATCGATTTGTTTAAATCAGACAAAGCACTTTCTTGATTTTTTTTGTTAATATAGTAAATGGCTCTTTTAATATATGCATTGGCATTGGTTGGCTCCAGTTCTATAGCTTTATCAAAGTCTTTTTTGGCAAGTACATCTTTGGTTTTTCCCTGTTTTTGATATATTTCACCTCGTAAATAATAGGCTTCTGCCAACATCTTATCTAGCATTATGGCTTTTGAAAAATCCTTAACCGCATCGTTTTCTTTATTTAATGCCATCTCTGCTTTTCCCCGCATTAAATATACCTCTGTTTTTTTGGAGTGATATTGATTGACAAGGATATTCAAATCGAGCAGTGCACTGTCGTATAGTTTCTTTTCAAAATAAGCACTTGCACGCATATAATAAATTTCTTCATTCATAAATCCATGTTGTATGGCTTTTGTTTCTGATTGTATTTCGTTTGGGTAATCGCCTTTTTTGTGATAGCATTGTGATAACTTGAAATATGCTTCCTTTTGGTCTGGTTCGAGTTCAATAACTTTATTCAAATTTGTAATAGCATCGTCGATTTTGTTTTTCTCCATACAGATTTCTGCATATTTCATATATATCTGATGATTGGTGGAGTTCAGAGAAATGGCTTTTTGCAAATCAGAAACAGCAGACATTTTTTTATCGGACATGGTTAAATACAGTACTGCCCGTTTTTCGTATGCTACACAATTATCGGGCTTTAGACGAATAAGTTGATTCAAATCGTTTAACGCTTCCGAGATTTTATTTTGTTTTTGATAGAGGTCTGAACGCAGGAAATAGGCTTCGGCATAATCTTTTTTGGCAGCAATGGCAGCATTCAAGTCCTGAATGGCTAAATCTATTTTGTTCAGTTCTTTAAAACACTGTGCTCTTCCGTACCATGCCTCATAATAGGATTTGTCTTTTTGTACCACTTCGCTGAAATTTTTTATGGCTTCGGTACATTTTCCCTGTTCTTTTAATTGCAACCCCTTTTCATAAATATCGTTTATGGTTTGCGCTGAAATAAAGAATGAAGCCATTTGAAAAACAATGAGCCATCCGAGTTTTTTCATCTTTCTATAAAATATAGTTATCTATTCAGTTGGGATGTTTTTCAAAATTTCGAGTAAAAATTTCCAAAAAAGTTCTACCGATTCAATGTGCAATCTTTCTGCCGGGCTGTGAACACCTTTCATGGTAGGACCGATAGAAATCATATCCAGCGATGGGTATTTTTCCAGAAACAAACCGCATTCCAAACCTGCATGAATGGCTTTTACTTTGGGTTCTTTATGAAACAAATGTTGGTATGTGCTTACGGCTATTTTTAAAATTTTGCTGTTGGTATTGGGCTTCCAGCCTGGATAACCGTCGGAATGTACTACACGAGCACCCGCCAATAAAAAAGTGGCTTCTACCATATTTAAAATATCTGTCTTTGCCGATTCAACAGAACTACGCTGGCTGGTGGTTACTTCAATTTTATTTTTGTTTAATATTTTTACAGATGCTAAATTGGTGGATGTTTCTACCAGCCCCGGTATTTCCTGACTCATAGCCATAACCCCATGAGGACACGCATACAACGATTGAATAAGACGAGGTTGTGTTCTTTTGTCTATAATAAAAGGTACTTTTTCTGTTTCTAAAATTTTTATTTTCATATTGGGTTCGGTATGCTTAAATTCATCCTGAACAGTTTTTTCAAAATGATGCACATCATTTTTTATTTTTTTTACTTTTTCGTGGGTAACGTAAAAAATGGCGTTGGCTTCGCGAGGTATAGCATTTCGTAAATTACCACCGTTTATCTGTGCCAACTTAATGCCATATTCGTTATCGAGATAATAGAGTGCACGAGTTAAAAGTTTGATGGCATTGGCATATCCCTTATTAATATCATCGCCGGAATGTCCACCGGTTAAACCCGAAACTGACAACTGTAAAGGGATTTGCTTACCGGGTGCTTTTTTGGGTTCATATTTGAATGTAATCACCGTGTCTCGGCCACCAGCACAACCAATAAATATTTCGCCCTCATCTTCCGAATCCAGATTAATTAATGTTTTCCCTGTGAAAAAATTTGGCTTTAACGCATTCGCACCAGTTAAGCCTGTTTCTTCGTCTGTGGTAAACAGACATTCCAAAGGTCCATGATTTATATTGTTTGAAGCAAGTATAGCCAATTGTGTAGCAATACCTATACCGTTATCGGCACCCAAGGTCGTTTCTTTGGCTTTTACCCATGCACCATCTATAATCGGAACAATAGGGTCTTTATCAAAATTATGTGTGGACTGGCTGTTTTTCTCGCAAACCATGTCCACATGACTTTGTAATACTACCGTTTGACATTTTTCATAACCTCTGGTTGCTGATTTTGTGATAAGCACATTACCGGCTTTATCTTTTTTGAAGTTCAACTTTTGATGTTGAGCAAAGTTTTCAAGATAAGCAATTATCTTTTCTTCTTTTTTGGATGGACGTGGAATTTGTAAAATTTCTTCAAAATATTTCCACACGTCAATTGGTTGTAATTTCTCTAACATAGTTCAAAAATTTTTTTTGTAAAGGTAAAAAAAAATGTGGAAATATGGAAATTTTGTCAAACTCCTCTTGGCAGATATGACGAGAGGGGTTTGACGAGACGGAAATGATTTGCCTCTAAAATTTATGAAAATGTGAAAATGTGAAAATGTGAGAATGTGAAAATGTGAGAATGTGAAAATATGAAAATGAGAAAATATGAAAATATGGAAATATGGAAATGAGAAAATATGGAAATGAGAAAATATGGAAGGCTTGTCCCGTCTTATTATGACGAGTAACCGCAAAGGTCGCAAATCTCGTCAGCAACGACAATACGACATGAAAATAATGAAATAATGTACTCCCATGGCTTTCTTTTAAATTTTAATTCTGAAATTTGAATTTTTATATTCTTATAACGACCAAGAACGCAAAAGAAAATGTGAAAATGTGAAAATGTGAAAATATGAAAATATGAAAATGAGAAAATATGGAAATGAGAAAATATGGAAGGCTTGTCCCGTCTTATTATGACGAGTAACCGCAAAGGTCGCAAATCTCGTCAGCAACGACAATACGACATGAAAATAATGAAATAATGTACTCCCATGGCTTTCTTTTAAATTTTAATTTTGATATTTGAACTTTGATATTTGAATTCTTCTTTAATCCGTTACATCCGTGTGCTATTAAAAGTTTTTATGAGTTACGTATTTTTTTGAAAATGAAGAAGTATATTTGCACCTAATTAATTATAAACATTTATCTTTACAAAAAAAAATGGCAAAGGAATTTACGCATCTTGATAACGAAGGGCATGCACAAATGGTCAATGTTGGTAACAAGGACATTGTGCATCGGTATGCTTCTGCTGAAGGGGTAATCATATTGCAAAAAGAAACTCTTGAAAAAATTCGTCAATATCAAATAAAAAAAGGTGATGTGCTTACGGTGGCACAAATAGCAGGCATACAGGCAGCAAAGCAAACGCCATATCTTATTCCACTATGTCATACCTTGCTATTGAACCATGTTGAATTGTCGTTTGAATTGCTAAACGATGGAATAAAGGCTGTTTCACATGTTGAATGCGATGCAAAAACAGGAGTAGAGATGGAAGCATTGACAGCGGTTTCTGTTGCCTTACTTACTATTTATGATATGTGCAAGGCGGTAGATAATACCATGACGTTAAAAAATATTCATTTAATAGAAAAAACTAAAACACCGCGTTAAGGTTATGAATGAACTAAAAATTATTTCCATCAATATTTCCCCCAAAAAAGGAACTGCCAAAAAACCCGTTCATCAAGCATTATTCACATCGAAGGGTATTTTGGAAGATGCGCATGCAGGTACAGTTAATCGTCAGGTTAGCATGCTTGCCATAGAAAGTATTCACAAATTTGAAAAAGTATTGGGCAGACCTATTGTTCCCGGTGAGTTTGCCGAAAATATTACTACCGAAGGGATGGAAATATATAAAACTAAACCACTCGATAAATTTGTTGGATGCAATATTGAATTTGAAGTTACTCAAATTGGGAAAAAATGCCATGGCGATTCGTGTGCTATTTTTAACGAAGTGGGCAGTTGCATTATGCCAAGGGAAGGCATTTTTGTCCGTGTTTTAAAAGAAGGCAAATTGGCTGAAAGCAACACCATGCTGTATCATCCCAAAGTTTTTAATTGTTGTGTCATTACACTTAGCGACAGGGCAAGTGTCAATGAATATGAAGATGAAAGCGGTAAACTAATTAACGAAATGCTACAACAATATTTTATATCAAACCAAAGACGTTATAAAATACAGACTAATTTGATTTCTGATGATTCGCAGCAACTCGAAAAAATTATTCAAACACAGATAAGCAACAAAACAGATATTATCATTACAACAGGAGGAACAGGTATTGGAAAAAGAGACATCACGATTGAAACGTTAAAACCGTTGTTGCAAAAAGAAATGCCCGGTATTATGGAATTTATTCGCATGAAATATGGTGCAGAAAAACCTAATGCTTTATTGAGCCGAAGTGTAGCAGGCGTTTCGAACGAATCGCTGATATATGCAATTCCAGGAAGCCCCAAAGCAGTGAAAGAATATATGACCGAAATTCTAAAAAGCCTTGAACACACAATTTACATGCTACATGGGTTAGATATTCATATTTAATACCAAACCGCTAACAAAAGAATGAAATGAATTTTGTTAGCAAGTTGGTATTATATGAAGAAGTGGCTGCATGGTGAGATTGCTTCGCTACGCTCGCAATGACGAGAGGGGGTGAATAGTTACGTTTTTTTATTGCTGTACATCTTTGGCAAACATAATTTCTAAAAATTTATTGGCAAGATTTCTGTATTCATGATTTTTTAAAACATAATTTTTTCCATTGTTCCCCAAAATAACTTTCTGTTCTGGACTAAGAACATATATTTTATTTAAAGCCGTAACAATGGCGGCGGGATTTTCCGATTCCACCGTGTATCCGCAATTTGCTTCAGACACAATATCGTTACCTGCGTTGATTGCCATTATTATGGGCTTTGCAGCCATCATATAATCAAATAATTTATTAGGACCTATGCCAAACCGAAACAGCGGTTGATTTTTCAATCCAAGATAAAGAATATCAAATTCAGGCAAAATAGACGGAATAGCATTTTTAGAAATAGAATCGAGAAAGGTAACATTATGAAGTTTTTTTTGTTGGGACAATTGTATCAATTTTGTTTTTTCAGCGCCATCACCCATAAGGAAAAAATGAAAACGGGCATCGTCCATGAGCAAGGCAGCAGCCTCAATAAAAGTGTCGAGCATGTTGGCAACGCCATGTGCACCAGCATAAGCAACGCATGTTTTGCCTTGTTGATGTTGTTTTTCAATCATGTCATAATATTCGTCGGGTGCTTTAATGGCATTGTTCCAATCGTCCAGACAAATTCCATTGGGAACATAAAAAAGTTTATTTGCGGAAAGTCCGTGTTCAATAACGTGCTGTTGGACACACGGAAGTACGGAAACAACCTTGTCGGCATGAGCATAAGAAAAATTTTCTGCTTGCTGCATAACGAAAATAAAGGGATGATATTTGGAATATCCGCCAAGTTCCATAGGAGAGAGAGGCCAAAGGTCGTGGATTTCGTATATATATTGCCCCCCAGATATATCGGCTATTCTTTTGGCTGAGTAATTGTCGAGTGGATAGGTAGATGATGCAATAACGACATCTGGCTTGGTTATGGATGCAATTTGTTTACGGTACTTTTTCAATTTCCTAATAAAAGTAAACATGTTTTTTATTCTGCCCACTCCGTTGCCTGAATATGATGGTGTTTTCAACCATAAATACTCCACGCCATCTACAAGTTCTGATTGCAGGTCATACTCTACATAGGGCTGTTTATTTCTTGTGTGTGCGTTGGATGCTGCAACAATAAATACCTTATACCCTGCTTCCTGCCAATATTTTGCAAAATACCATGGTCTAAATTCCATGCCGTAGTTTTTGGAACCGGCATAATGGTTTATGATTAAAATATTCATGCGTTACAGATTGATTGAAGTATTTGATATGCTGCATTACCTTTACCATATAATTCTTTTGGGAAAGATAGTTTCTCCTTAGAAAAGAATAAAAAGGCATTATAGATGGATTCGGTTGTGTATCCCGTAACTATGTTTATCTTATTTTCTACCAATTCAGTCCATTCTGTTTCGTCTCTTAGCGTTATACATGGTTTTTCAAAAAAATATGCTTCTTTTTGAAGTCCACCACTGTCGGTCATTACCATAGTGCAGTTATTCAAAAGCCAGAGCATTTCGAGGTAACCTACAGGATGGATGCATTGAACATTTTTTGAAAATTTTAAACGGTACTGATTGATTTTTTCCTCAGTTCGAGGATGTAACGGTAAAACGATGTTTATTTTTTCTGATATTTTATTCAAGGCATTCATTATGGATTTAAGACGTAAAGGGTCATCCGTATTTTCTGCACGATGAAGGGTGGATAAAATAAAGGGAGTGTGAATTTTGAACATAGGTTTTTGTGCAAACAGTTTGAAATAAAGTTCAGAATCATACATAATATCGCCTGTTTTCACTATTTTGGAAGAGTCTGCATTTTCAGCCAAAAGGTTTTTAACAGCCGTATCGGTTGGGCAAAACAAGAGGTCTGAAATTCTGTCGGTTACTATACGGTTGATTTCTTCGGGCATATTTCTATCGAATGAACGCAATCCGGCTTCTACATGTGCCAGTTTTATATGCAGTTTGCTGGCTGCTAAAGCACCGGCAAGGGTAGAATTGGTATCACCATATACCACAACCCAATTTGGTTTTTCTTTTAAAATAATTGTTTCAATGCCTTCCAACATGCGACCTGTCATGGCACCGTGCGATAAACTGTGAATGTCTAAATTATAATCCGGTTGTGGAATGTGCATTTGTTCAAAAAATATAGCAGACATGTTATCATCAAAGTGTTGTCCGGTATGAATAATTATTTCCTTAATATCGCTATGTTTTGTTATTTCTCGACTTAATGAGGACGCTTTAATAAATTGCGGTCTGGCACCTATAATAGTGGCTATCGTTAACATAATTATTCGTAATTCTTTTGCACAAAATTAATAATAATACCGATATTAATAATGATACTGGGATGTAAATAGTTGGTCAACATTAACCAAATCAAGCAAATTCAGACAAAATATCGTGATTAGCGGTTTGGTATGACGAGATAATACCGACTTGCTAACAAGATAATTAAAACAATTCGCTTCGCTTTTGTTTTAA
>CAYSIN010000038.1:0-25452 GCA_964431135.1 uncultured Bacteroidales bacterium | reverse complement strand
TGGTGAGATTGCTTCGCTACGCTCGCAATGACGAGAGGGGGTGAATAGTTACAATTTAATATTTAATTCTTAGTTCTAACTACGGATGGCATATAATTCATGTATTTTAAAATAAAGTTTTTATGACGAGAAAAATATGCAGAATGCTTGAGTGGTGAATATTTTCGTGGATTGGGTAAAATGGCAGCAATGGAAGCGGCTTCATTGGGTGTCAGTTTTTTGGCTGACTTATGAAAATATTTCTGTGATGCCATTTCTACTCCATAAATACCATCGCCCATTTCTACAACATTCAGATAAACCTCCATAATTCGTTCTTTAGACCAAAATAATTCTATGAGCACTGTAAAATACGCTTCAAAGCCTTTACGGATATACGACCTGCGTTGCCATAAAAAAACATTCTTGGCTGTTTGTTGCGAAATGGTACTGCCACCACGTATCTTCTTTCCTTTTTGGTTGTATTGATAGGCACGTTTCATGGCTTTAATATCAAAACCGTGATGATTCATAAAATTCTGGTCTTCGCCTGCCATCACAGCTTTAGGCATGGATGGGGAAATATCCTTAATGGAAACCCACCGTTTACTCATTTTGGGCGATTCACCATTGAATACTTGCTCGCCAAGACGGATAAACATTAAAGGCGTTAAATATACAGGGAAAAAACGATATACGATGACCATTAAAACACTGCTTACAATGAACAATAAAAACAATCGCCTTATCCACTTTAATATCTTTTTGAACATATCAAAAATTTTTTACAAAAATACAATAAAGGTAACAATATTGAGTATTGATGAATGAAATACGTGGTATTCCGTTTGTGAACGGGATGTTTGATATAAATGTCATTGTTGTATTTTTTCATTACGACATAAATGTTGTACCTACTGATAAAAAACCTCTAACGAAAAAATGAAATGAATTATTCGAATTAATAGAAAAATATCATTACAGAAGAAAATATTATTTCTGTCTTATACCGTTTGCAAACAGGTTTGCAAATCCTATTCAACGGTATAACCGAATGTACGGCATCTTTACTTCAATTTTTTTTGCAAATCTGCCTACATTCGGTATATAATGGAAATATTCAGTTCTTTTAACTGCTCGTCACTTACACAGGCGGGTGCGTCAATCATTACATCACGGGCGGCTTGATTTTTAGGGAACGCAATATAATCGCGAATGCTCTCCGAACCGCCAAACATGGCACAAAGACGGTCAAAGCCAAGGGCAATACCGCCATGGGGTGGAGCACCGTATTCAAACGCATTCATTAAAAACCCAAATTGTTCCTGTGCTTTTTCTTCTGTAAAACCTAAAACAAAAAACATTTTCTTTTGAAGTTCGCGGGAATGAATACGAATAGAGCCTCCTCCTATTTCTACACCATTTATAACCAAATCATAGGCATTGGCTCTTACTTCGTCTGGATGAGTTTCCAAAAGGGGAATATCTTCCTCTTTGGGTGATGTAAATGGATGATGCATGGCATAATAACGTTGCGTTTCATCGTCCCATTCGAGCAAAGGAAAATCTACAACCCACAGGGGAGCATACTGCTCCTTATTTCGCAATCCAAGCCGTGTGCCCATTTCAAGACGCAATTCCGACATAGCTTTATAGGTTTGTTTTTTATTTCCCGATAAAATCAAAATCAAATCATTGGGTTTTGAATGACAGTATGCCGCTATTTTCTGCAACTCATCAGATGAATAAAACTTGTCCACCGATGATTTAAAAGTTCCATCGTCATTACAACGCACATAAGCCAGTCCACCAGCACCAATTTGTGGACGTTTTACAAATTCCGTCAGTTCGTCTATTTGTTTGCGAGTATAACTATTGCCTTTATCCACAACAATGGCAAGAATAGTTTCGGCATCATCAAATACTTTAAAACCCTTGCCCTTGACTATATCGGTAATATTATTCAACTTCATTCCAAAGCGAATATCGGGTTTGTCTGTTCCATAAGTTTCCATGGCTTCGGCATAAGTCATTCGTGGAAAAGCAGAAAATTCTAAATTCTTTTCTTTTTTGAATAAATGTTTGATAAGTCCTTCAAAAATAGTTAAAATATCTTCCTGCTCTACAAACGACAGTTCACAATCTATTTGCGTAAACTCGGGCTGTCGGTCTGCACGCAAATCTTCATCACGAAAACAGCGTGCCAGTTGGAAGTAACGGTCAAAGCCAGAAATCATCAGCAATTGCTTGAATGTTTGTGGTGATTGTGGAAGTGCATAAAATTCACCTACATGCAACCGAGAAGGAACAATAAAATCGCGTGCCCCTTCGGGTGTAGATTTGATTAAAAAAGGTGTTTCTATTTCCAAAAATTGATGTTCGTCCAAATAGCGGCGGGTTTCATTTGCCAATCGATGTCGCAGTTCAATCTTTTCCTTAATTACATTCCTGCGTAAATCGATATAACGATATTTCATGCGTAATTCGTCGCCACCATCGGTATTCTCTTCCACCGTAAATGGGGGAGTGAGCGATGAATTCAACACCTTCAATTCAGCAACACTAATTTCTATATCACCAGTAGGAAGTTTTGGATTTTTAGATTCACGCTCTATAACAATACCTCTGGCTTGAATTACAAACTCGCGTCCCAGTTTATAAACGATATCAAGCAAATCTTTGGAACAGCGTTCACGTTGAAAAACAAGTTGTGTAATACCATAACGGTCGCGTACATCAATCCAAATCATGGCTCCCTGGTCGCGAATACGTTGTATCCAGCCTGCTAAAATAACTTCCTTGTTTATATCGGAGATTCTTAACTCTCCACATGTATGAGTTCTTAACATTTTTTTGACGGCGAAGTTAAGCAATTTTTACCGAGTGAAAAAAAGTAATAGAAGCACTTAGAGTGCCTAAAGTACTTAAAGTTAATGTTGCAATATGAGAATGTAATACCGACTTGCTAACAAGTTCATTAAAACCATTCGCTTCACTTTTGTTTTAAAACTGTTAGTCTGTCGGCATTAACCAAAGCCATCTAACTCATTTTTTTGTTAGCGGTTTGGTATCAGATATACTTAGTGGGCAAAACAAAACTCTCTGTCTCGTCAGTACTGACGATATGGAAGCAAATCGTTTTTTATATTCCATAAATTTTTTTTATTGAAATGTAACGTGTACCTTTGCATGCTTATAAATCTTGTATGTCGAAGCAGGTATGTGATGCTGTCATTTGTTCCGTTAAGCAATTAAATGAAAAATATTTTTCATTGGCAATACAACCAATACTGAAATGGGATAATATTTCAGCGGGGCAATTTATACAGGTTGCTATTCCCAACAGTACAACAGTTTTTTTACGACGTCCCATTTCCGTTCATGATGTAGATGAGCAATATCAAACTATTCATTTATTAATTCAAAAAGTGGGTAAAGGTACCGAAGCGTTGTCAATATTAAAACCCAATGACCTGATTAATATAGTTTATCCATTAGGCAAAGGATTTTCATTATTGCCTGCAGGTAAAAAAGCCTTATTGGTTGGTGGTGGTTGTGGCATGGCACCGTTGCTTTATCTGGCTAAAAAGTTATATGAACAACAAGTATCATCTGATATTTTAATCGGTGTTAAACAAAAAAAAGATTTGATTGAACGTGAAAAATATATTCAATATGGCAATGTATATGTTACTACAGAAGATGGCAGCGAAGGCGAAAAAGGATTGGTAACTCATCATTCCATTATGAACAAATTGAGTCGTTATGATATGATTTATACCTGCGGACCGGAAATAATGATGAAAGTTGTGAGTCATAAGGCACATCAAGCGGGTGTCTCATGCGAAGTATCACTCGAAAACACAATGGCATGTGGTATAGGAGCATGTCTTTGTTGTGTAACCAAAACGGTACAAGGTCATCAATGTGTTTGTACCGAAGGACCGGTGTTTAATTCAAATGAATTGTTATGGTAGATTTATCGGTCAACCTGCATACGTTGCATTTAAAAAATCCCGTACTGACAGCATCGGGGACATTTGGCTATGGCGAAGAGTTTTGCGATTTTATAGATTTGAATGCATTGGGTGGTTTTATTGTTAAGGGAACAACACTCGAACCGCGTGAAGGCAACCCCTATCCCCGTATGGCAGAAACGCCTTCGGGTATGCTTAATGCAGTGGGATTGCAAAATAAGGGAATTGATTTTTTTATAGAGCATATTTATCCACGTATTCAGCATTATAATACGCATATTATTGTAAATATATCAGGTTCTACGGTAGATGAATATGTTGCTATTGCCGAGAAATTGAGTTATCTCGATAAAGTTGATGCCATTGAAGTCAACATCAGTTGTCCTAATGTAAAGCATGGAGGTATGGCGTTTGGTACTACATGTAGCGGCGTAAACTCTGTGATTACTGAAGTCAGAAAGGTCTATTCCAAAACACTCATTGTAAAACTTTCTCCCAACGTAACTGATATCGTAGAAATAGCCAAAGCAGCAGAAGATGCTGGGGCAGATTGCATTTCGCTCATCAATACCTTGTTGGGAATGGCCATAGATTCAAAAACTCGCAGGCCTGTATTGTCAACAATAACAGGAGGCTTGTCGGGACCGGCCATAAAACCCATTGCCCTGCGTATGGTTTGGCAAGTAAGCAACGTGGTGAAAATTCCTGTGATAGGCATTGGTGGAATAATGACAGCAACCGATGCCATAGAATTTATGTTGGCTGGCGCTACCGCCATTCAGGTTGGCACTGCCAATTTTATTGACCCTCAGGCTACCATTAAAATTATACAGGGAATTGAAACATATTTGGAAACCAATCATTTTGCATCGGTGAATGATATTATTGGAGGATTGAATGCTTAATGAAATATCTATTAACGAAGAAAAAATAGCAAACCAACCGAAAAAAAACTAAAAATTTAAAATAGAATTCTTATGTTCAATAATTTAATAAAATTTAAACAGGTGAAAAATAAATGGATATGGTTGTTACTACTGTTGATGCCAGTAGCAGCATTTGCTTCATCGGGTTCAGTTTGTCATAACTGCCCAACTATTGGTGGTATTAGGCTTGAGTTTATCTTTTTTGCATTAACGCTGGCAGGTGTTGCCATTTTTCATCATCATACGTTAAAAGTAGCTCTAATAGGGTTGACCGTAATTTTTTCATATAAAATTTTAATAGACCCAACCTTTAATACGTATCAGCATTTTTTTGGTGAGACCAGTATATGGACTCAAATAATAGATAAACATCAACGTCAGGGTGAATGGCCTATATTATTGAATTTGTTTGGGTTATTAATAGGTTTTGCTATACTTGCCAATCATTTTGAGGAATCAAAATTACCTGCATGGATTCCCAAAATACTTCCCAATGATTGGAAAGGTGGATTAATTTTACTTCTGTTGGTATTTGTATTATCTTCATTTCTCGACAATATTGCAGCAGCCATGGTTGGTGGTACTATAGCATGGGTAGTTTTTGAACATAAAGTTAGAATTGGATATTTGGCAGCCATAGTAGCAGCAAGCAATGCGGGTGGTGCCGGTTCTGTTGTTGGCGATACTACTACCACTATGATGTGGATTGATGGTGTTTCAGCATTGAATGTATTGCATGCTTATATTGCTTCGTTTGCTGCTTTTTTGATTTTTGGCTTTATTGCTTCCAAGCAGCAGTTTAAGTATCAACCCATTCAAAAAGAACCAAGTGAAAATATAAAAATTGACTGGGGTAGAGTTATTATTGTAATTTTTATTCTGGTGGGTACAATTTTAACCAATATACTTTTTGATTTTCCTGCACTTGGTGTTTGGATTGCTATTTCAATCGGTGCATTCTTTAAAAAAACAAATTGGCATGTAGCCAAGGACGCTCTTTTAGGTGCCATATTTTTATTATCGCTCGTTACTTGTGCTTCGATGATGCCTGTAAACGAACTGCCTCCAGCATCATGGGTTTCTGCATTTGTCTTAGGTTTTGTGTCGGCTGTATTTGATAATATCCCCTTAACAAAACTTGCTCTTACTCAAGGATGTTATGATTGGGGAATGTTGGCATATTCGGTTGGTTTTGGTGGTTCTATGATATGGTTTGGCTCGTCTGCAGGGGTTGCTATTTCTAATTTCTATAAGGAAGCCAAATCGGTTGTTAACTGGGTTAAAGATGGTTGGTATGTTGTAGTTGCATATATCATTGGTTTTTTTACTTTATATTTAACCATAGGTTGGGAACCTGCCGATACGCGTGAAAAAAAGGTTAAAACCGATTGCCCTTGTATAAATTGCTCGGAAGCATCTATTTCCACAAAAGTGATGAATCTCCATAACTTAAGAATCGAAACTGATGCGATAGAGCATAATCGTAAAGCATTTTCCAGTCGTTACCAGTAAACGCTGCCACCAAAGCCAGTAAACTGCTTTGAGGTTGATGAAAATTTGTAATGAGTCCGTTAGCCATTTTTATTTGATATCCTGGTGAAATCATCAATTGCGTGCGAATGTTTATTTTCTCCAAGGAATGATGTTCAAGATATGTCAACATAGACTGCATAGCGTAGAGTGGATTATTTTTTATTGAAATATCGTATTCGCACCATTGAGATACTTCATTGATAAGAGTTCCATTATTATTAAGTAAATAATTACCAACATGATATATACTTTCAAGGCTACGCAACACCGTAGTTCCTACAGCAACTATATTTGGATAATGGTGAATAATTTGCTTCAAGGTTTGTTGAGAAATTTGAAACAGTTCCGTATGCAACGAATGCTCATGAATATATTGGGATGTCATGGGTTTAAATGTACCTGCTCCCACATGCAGGGTTAAATAGGTTGTTTGAATATTTTTTTCAATGAAATGATTAAATTCTTCATCGGTAAAATGAAGCGAAGCCGTAGGAGCAGCGACGCTACCAAGGTATTTGGAAAATACGGTTTGATACCGTTCCAAATCTATAGGTTCTGATTCTCTTTTTAAATAGGGTGGAATAGGAATTTTTCCAACAGCATTTAAAATTTCTGAAAAAGGAATGTGATTGTTCCAAGTAAATTCTATTACACTTGCATTATCTTGCGAAGAGATTTTATTTGCTTTTATAAGAAGAACTTCGCCATTGATATTCAATGACTTGTGTAATATTATATTTTTTCTCCATTTTTTTGCATTTCCTACCATGCACAGCCATTGACATGTGTTGTGAGTATTAAAAATTTGAGCATAATCATTAGGCATAAATGGTTCTAAAAGAAATACTTCTATATTTGCTCCCGTTTCTTTTTGAAATAAAATACGGGCCGGAAGAACTTTGGTGTCGTTAAACACAAGAAGATAGTTGGAAGGTATAAAACGATAGATTTCATGAAAGGTAGATTCTTCAATGATTCTATTATGATAAACAAGTAATTTTGAATGATTACGTTGAGGTAGAGGATATTTAGCAATTCTATCTTGAGGCAAGTTGTAATTAAACGTTTCAGTTTTGATATGAGGTATAATCATTTTTTATGCAAAAATACATTAAAGATGATTTAAAAAATAATGTCTTTAAGCGTTCATATTTGTATTTGATATTAGTTATTGATTTTTTTATACCAACTTGCTAACAAGTTCATTAAAACAATACGCTTCGCTACCTCGTCCTCGTTTGCAATAAGGATGGATATTTTCATTCTTTTGTTAGCGATTTGGTATTAGAAGTTCCCTTATGATAAAATATTTTTTAAACAATTAACAACTAAAAATATTTACAGCGAAATTAATGTTCAATTATTACTGGAAATACTTTTGTTTTATCTAATTTCTCAATTTTTAGAAAGTATTGTCCATTACTGAATGTTCTAACATCAAGGTATATAATCTTTTGAGAAACATCATTTTGCATCCAGATAACTTTCCCATTTACGTCAATTAATGAAATATTCAGCAAAGAAATTGAATTGTCAAGAATTAAAATTGATAAATTATCATTTGCAGGATTAGGGAAAATATTAATACCTTCTTTATAGATTTCGTTTACCATATTTTCTGTTTCAGTAGTAAATGACCAAACTTCAGACCACGGCGAATAAGTAAAATCAGCAAATGCGGCTCTTACTTTCCAATAATATGTGGTATTAAATTGCAGAGTACCTGTTGTTGCTGATAAAGATGTTGTCGTATTGATGACAGGATTTGTAAATGATGAATTGATATCATACTCATATTCATAGAAAATTGCATCTGACACTGACGACCATACAAGCGTGGTACCAGTTATAGGATTATTAACTGAATTATCAGGAGGACTGATTAAATTTGGTGCTGTTTGTATAGTTGTAAAATTCCATACAGCAGACCATGGCGAATATCCTGAACCATTGCCTGCTCTTACTTTCCAATAATAAGTTGTTGCATTTTGTAAAATATCTGTGTTATATGTTAAAGTTGGTGATTGACCTGTAATAGGATTAATAAAAGAAGAATTAACATCATACTTGATTTCATAAAAAGTTGCACCTGAAACGGATGACCATTCTAATGTTACACCCGATAATGGAATATCGGTAGAATTATCATTCGGGTTTATTAAATTAGGAGCAACGGTCAATTGAAATGCTGTAGTGAAATGCCATGGCTGGCTCCACTCAGATGTATCAGCACTATGACATGCTCTAACCTGCCAATAATATGTTTCACCATAAAAAAGATTGGATAATGTAGCCTGTGACGTTGTACCACTTGATAATTCGGTAAATGTATCAAAATTTGCATATCTTGAAAAACGATAGCGATATTCAGTTATCCCTGTTATTCCATTCCAATCAATAGTGGGATTAATACTAACATTAGTCGCTCCATTTGTAGGAGAAACGTGGGTTAAATAATCAAGAGTAGTGAAATTCCATGTTGCTGACCATTGCGAAGTATCGGTTGTGTGTCTCGCTCTGGCTCTCCAGTAATATTTTGTTCCAAATAATAAATTTGATGTAGTTACTTGTGAAGTGCTACTGGATACCGAACCATCATGATGCAGTGGAGAATTAAAAGTACCAGTAGTGTCATATTCATAATCATAATAGGTAATTCCTGAAACATAATCCCAGTCTAATGTAACATCTGGCATTTGTCCCGTTGCACCATTGGTTGGAGATACTAGTGTAAAATAATCAAGAGTAGTAAAATTCCATGTTGCTGACCATTGCGAAGTATCGGTTGTGTGTCTCGCTCTGGCTCTCCAGTAATATTTTGTTCCAAATAATAAATTTGATGTAGTTACTTGTGAAGTGCTACTGGATACCGAACCATCATGATGCAGTGGAGAATTAAAAGTACCAGTAGTGTCATATTCATAATCATAATAGGTAATTCCTGAAACATAATCCCAGTCTAATGTAACATCTGGCATTTGTCCCGTTGCACCATTGGTTGGAGATACTAGTGTAAAATAATCAAGAGTAGTAAAATTCCATGTTGCTGACCATTGCGAAGTATCGGTTGTGTGTCTCGCTCTGGCTCTCCAGTAATATTTTGTTCCAAATAATAAATTTGATGTAGTTACTTGAGAAGTGCTACTGACTATTGAACCATACTGATGCAGTGGAGAATTAAAAGTAGTAGTAGTGTCATATTCATAATCATAATAGGTTATACCATCAAGTGGATACCAATCTAATATAACATCTGGCATTTGTCCCGTTGCACCGTTTGTTGGCAAATAAAGAGAAACATTATCAAGAGTAGTAAAATTCCATATTGCAGACCATTGTGTGGTATCTTCTGCATACCTTGCTCTGGCTCTCCAGTAATATTTTGTTCCAAATCGTAAATTTGATGTAATCACTTGAGAAGTGCCACTGGCTACTGAACCATATTGATGCAGTGGAGAATTAAAAGTAATAGTAGTGTCATATTCATAATCGTAATAGGTTATACCATCAAGTGGATACCAATCTAATATAACATCTGGCATTTGTCCCGTTGCACCGTTTGTTGGCAAATAAAGAGAAACATTATCAAGAATGGTGAAATGCCATATAGCAGACCAGTTTGATGAATCTGTTGCACTTTTTGCTCTCACCTGCCAATAATAAGTAGTTCCAAAGAACAATTCAGATATGTTATAATAACTATTGCTACCAGATGATTGTGGTATTGCACCAGATAGTGTAGGGTCAGTGCTTAATTTGAATTCATAACTTGTGGCACCTGTAACTGAACTCCAGTCTAATTGAACGTTTGGAGCCTGATTTGTTGCACCATTAGTTGGAGAAACTATACCTGGTGTTGTTAATGTTGCATTAATCGTATTGCATAATGCAAAAAACAAAATTGAAATTAGAATAAACTTTTTCATAATAATAATTTTTGTACGTTAATTTTACAGAATTACAAAAAAAATCTATTGTTTTATGAATTTTTGAACTGAAATATTTTCTTCATTTTGCACTTTTAAAAAGTATATACCTTTTGCAAAGCCCGAAATATCTATTTGCCTGATAGTTTCTGATGTATTCAATTGTGTTTTATAAACTATTTGACCAACAGAATTTGATATTTCAATACGTAATTCATTATTATGGTTTTCAATAAAAATAAGATCATTAGCAGGATTTGGATAGATAGATATATTTGATTTTGAAAAAATATCGTTAATTCCTGAAGTTTGCATAGTGAGTCTGATATTAGGTCTTTCGTAATATCTATATGGTGTAGTTGAATTACTGCATGGGTCAAAGGAGCCTTCTGAACCCACTACCATTCTTGTACTTGTTGTCGTATATCTGGTAGAAGCATTATAACTATATGTGCCATTATAAAAACAAGTTTGTATGCAAATATCAGATATTCCGTCCCAGCAAAAGACATTACTAAAATTATGTGTATTCCAGCCTACCACTGGTTGATATGAATTACTAATAAAAGCAGTAGTTAATATATTTTCATTAACCCATGAAGCACCCGATTCAAAGTCTGATTTTGGGCTGTTTCCAATTTTAATTGTGAAGTTAGTTAAATCATCACAACCATTAACACTACTTACATCAAATGCAATGGCAGAAATATTTCCTGCTATACCACCCGCAGCAGTGAGTTCAGAACCCTTAATAATTATCTGGTATCTAGCTCCATATTCATAGTTACCATAAGGAGCAGGCCATGTATTAGAATTGTTTGCATCAATTCCATTACCAATGGTAACTGTCTGGCTTTGAATTTTATCTTCAAATGAAAATAAGAAAATAAAGCACACTAATAAATTAAATAAAATTTTGTTCATAATAATAATTTTTGTTCGTTAATTTTACAAAATTACAAAAAATCTATTGTTTAATAAATTTTTGAATTGAAATATTTTCTTCATTTTGCACTTTTAAAAAGTAAATGCCTTTTGCAAAGCCCGAAATATCTATTTGCCTGATGGTTTCTGATGTATTCAATTGTGTTTTATAAATTATTTGACCAACAGAAGTCGGGACATTACACATTAATAAAAACACCGTCATTTCTGAGTTAAAAAAAACGGCTCATGTTAACCCATTTCTAGCAAACATGATAGAGTCAGGAGAATGCTTTCTCGTCCTCGTTTGCAACGAGGATACACATTTTCATTCTTTTGTGAGCGGTTTGGTATTACTTGTAAAAATCATTATAATTTTGATTTGAAAAAGCAGTAATTTTATGCAAAAAATTATATGAATATAGAAGTAGGCGATAAAGTAAGATTTCTTAATGAAGAAGGCGAAGGTATTGTAACCCGTATTCAAAACCAATTAGCATACATATTGATAGAAGAAGGTTTTGAAATTCCAAGCCCTGTTAATCGGTTGGTATTGATAGAAAAAAAAGTAAATCAGCCGGAAATAAAACTTAAACCAACCGATGCCGATACTATGAATTATAATTTTATAGAGCGAGAAGAACTAAGTTATGATGATATTTCTGATAAAATAAATGCGCCCTTTGATGAAGCATTAACCAATGATATTTATCTGGCATTTATTCACGAAAATAAACAAAAACCAGACAGTTTATCACTCTATATTATCAATGATTCCAAACAGTATCTTACGTATTGTATTTTTGATAAAAAAGTAAAAGATTATCATTTTATAGAAACGGGTATTCTTGAGCCAGAGACAAAAATTATTACAGGTGAATATACCAAAGAAGAAACAGTACAACTGAGTACTATTGCCATACAAGGTGTTTTATTTAACCCATCCAACCAAAGTAAAGGCGAATGGCTGGATAGGGAAGTCAAGATAAATTCACTGTATTTACTTGATAACAACTATTTCAAAGAGAATGATTTTTTTGATGAACCTGCCTTTATCCTTTCGGTATTGAAAAGTGAAAAAAATCAACAACTTTTGAAAAAACAAAAAATAGATTCAGACATATCCGAAATACCTTCACCGCATCAGGAAATTAAACCCGATAAATCTGACATTATAGAGATTGATTTGCATATTCAGGAATTGGTAGATGATTATAAAAACCTTTCACCTTCGGAAATGTTGCACATTCAAGTAAATCATTTTCGTAAAAAACTGGAAGAATGTATTTTTATGAATCATGTAAAAAAAGTTGTATTTATTCATGGGGTAGGGAATGGAACGCTGAAATTTGAATTGAGAAAAATACTGTCCAATGAATATGGTCATTACGATTATCAGGATGCTTCGTTTCAGGAATACGGTTTTGGTGCTACTATGGTAATTCTAAGAAAATAATTTGAAAAAAATAACGTTATATCAATATTAACTTTAAACCTTTTTTTATGAAACGATTAATTTTTTTATTATGCTTATTTTCTGTGAATATGGCTTATTCTCAAGAAAAGAATGACTCGAACAGTACAAAAAAATATTCATTTTCTGTTCGACTGGATATTATACGATTATTTGAAAGTTCATTTGCTGTTCATGTGGAAAGGCAAATAGGGGAAAAAACTTCAATAGAATTAGTCCCTTTTGCTACTTATGGAACTAGAGGTTCTGGCTTTGTAAATAATTTGTATGATTCTAAACCAGACATGAGTTATAACGTAAGTTATAATAATTCAACCATTATGGGTGGAGGCATCATGGCATCGTATAAATATTATTTTTCACAACGAAAGAACAGCATTTCTGGAACTTATACCTCTTTTAATGTCATGTTTAGAAGAACCAGTATTTATGCTACCAGAAGTGTTCAATATTCTTATATGCAAAATGGTATTTATTCGTATTATTATGAAAATGAGGAAGTGGTTCATAACCTTAATGTTTTTTTAGGTGGTATTACTTTTGGCTATAAAAAGTGTGTAGGTTCAAACTTTTGCTTTGATATATATGCAGGCGGCTGCTTGCGATTGTCCAAATACGACCATCAATGTATTACTAAATATAGAGATTTTGGTGATTTTGACTATTCAGGCATAATTCCTACGTTAGGTGTTAGTATTGGTTTTTGCAAATAGTAATAGTTTGCTTTTTCTGTATTTTTTGTTGTACCTTCTTTAGTTGCTCCTTATACCAAACCGCTAACCAAAGAATGATTTATACCGATATACATTCAAAAATATTTAATTGGTAAAAGCATTCATTATTCGGTTTAACCTCTTTGAATGCAACTTGGTATAAAACAAAAGTGAAGCGAATTGTTTTAATGAACTTTTCTTTTTTGCGGGGGAAAAAGTACATAAAAGTGAATAATATAAAAACGATTTTTTAAGGGACGACTAAGTACTCATTTCATAACTTGTCTCGTCAGCAATGACGAGAGGTGTTTGACAAGATTTCCACATTTTAAAAAAAAATATTACCTTTACACCATAATTTCATTATTATGGCAACCTGTCAACGACATGTTTTCATTGTTCTAATGTTCATATTTATAACGAATATTTCGTCAGCACAACCGTATGGAAATGAATGGATAGACTATTCAAAAAAATACTTCAAAATTCCCATTGTTAAAACAGGGCTTTATCGAATTTCATGGCAGGCATTGGTCAATGCTCAGTTTCCCATAAACAGCATTCAACCAAAGAACATTCAACTCTTTGCTCGTGGAAAGGAGCAACCCATTTATATATCCAATGAAGAAACGGGAATTTTTGGACATTACGATTATATTGAGTTTTATGCTGAAAAAAATGATGGATGGCTTGATTCACTCATATATACTAATCCGTCCGATATTGCCAATCCGTATTATTCACTTGTCAACGATACCATCTATTACTTTTTAACATGGAACAATTCTACCACTAATAAAAGGGTTACCGCAGAAACAGATATAAATTTTTCAGCCTATACCAGTTCGCTGTCTTCACATTGCTATGTGCAGTATGTTTATACAAATCCATACGCTTATTATGAAGGTGGGACAGGTGCGTGGTACAATCAGGCAGAAGGCTGGGCAGACCGATATGCAGATATTGGAAATGCTTATTCCAATAATGTTTCGACACCCGGCTTTGTGAATTTATCCTTACCTTCTTATGTTTCTTTTGCTTGTATAGGTGTTTCCGATGCGTTGTATAATTATTCGGGCAATCATCATTTAAAATTTTCACTTAATAGTTCTGTCTTACTTGATACAGTTTTTTCAGGATACTCCAAAGTAAAAAAGTCAGTAACTGTTTCATCTTCTATACCTGCAATCAGCAACTTAACCATTGAATCGGTGAATGACTTGTCGGTAGCAACAGATAAAATAGCGTTAACTTACTTTACGCTATATTATCCCCATAATTTTGCTTTTTCAACGGCACGCCAAAAATTTGATATTGACGACAGCCAGGGTTCCAAAGTATATATGGAAATGACTGTTCCTTTCTCTTCTTCAGCGTTGATGTGGGATTTGACTAATCATCGCCGAATACCGGTGGTTTATGATAACGGTAAATACAAGGCACTTGCTCCTAATAGTGGTGCTTCCAAAACGTGCTTTTTCTCACTGACCGATTCCATCTATCCGGCAACCGTTTTACCGGGTGTAATCTATTCCAATTATTTAACTTCATCCTCGCTGTTCGATTATCTTATAATTACGCATCCGTCATTGTTTTCATCAGCAAATCAGTATGCATCTTACAGAAATCAAACAGGATATCATTCCATTGTTTGCGATATAGAACAATTATACGACCAGTATGCGTATGGTATTGAAAAACATCCTTTAGCCATTCAAAATTTTCTTAGAAATATAAAAGATAATAGTAGCAGACCCATAAAACATGTTTTTATTATAGGCAAAGCGATACATACCGAAATGCTTCGACGCTATACCACTTGCTATAGTCAATGTCTTGTTCCGACGTTTGGTACTCCGCCGTCCGATGCTTATCTTGCTGCAGGCTTGTTAGGAAATTATCCGCAGTTTTCCATTGGAAGGTTAGCCGCAGAAAACAATACCGATGTTCAAACCTATTTGAATAAGGTGATGCAGCACGAACAACAATATACTTCTCCTGCTCAATGGCACAAACGCGTGTTACACTTTGGCGGCGGTATGACAACTTCCGAGCAACTTACTTTTGAAGGCTATCTGGCAGCACTGGGCAGTATTATTCAGGATACTTTATACGGAGGATTTGTACAGACATTTTTGAAAACCACCAGTTTGCCCATTCAAATAACGGTTTCCGATTCTATCAGGAACTTAATTAATGATGGTTGCAGTATCATGAATTTCTTTGGACATGCCACAAGTGGTGGTTTTGACCAAAATATAGATGAACCCTCTACCTATCAAAATAACGGTAAATACCCATTGCTATTGGCTAATACATGCCTGTCGGGTGATATTCACCTGCCACCTCCCAAAACGATTGCCGAAAAGTGGATAATTATTCCACAAAAGGGAGCCATTGCTTTTCTTGCATCCAGCGATTTGGGCAATGCTGCCTATTTATTTATTTATTCTAATGAATTGTATAAGCAACTTGCCTATAAAAATTTTGCAATGCCCATAGGTACTTGCATTCAAGAAACATCACAGTTACTAATTCAGCAAAACTCTACCAATCCGCAAATCAGTAATGTGTGCTTTAATTTTATTTTGCATGGCGACCCCGCCATCATTCTTCCTGTAAATAAATTGCCCGATTTAACCATTACTCTGTCCGATATTCAGTTTATACCTTCCACTGTTACCAGCGATATGGATACATTTAATGTTCAAGTAATCGTAACCAATATGGGACGAACGGTAAACACTCCTTTTTCCGTTGATTTGACACGAACATTCAGCGATGGTTCTCAGCAAGTTTATACCAAAGTACTTGCTCATTGCTATTATAAAGATACGGTTAATTTCAGAATACCGGTTGACTTGATACGTGGACCGGGGGTCAATCATTTTTGTGCCAAAGCCGATGCTGCCTGCTGGATTACCGAAGCCAACGAAATGAATAATGAATCGTGTACCGATTTTACTATTGGTATCAGCGATATTGTTCCCATTTATCCTTATGAATTTGCTATTTATCCCAACGATACGGTAACATTGAAAGCCAGCACCGGTTATCCGTTTTTGTCTTCACAAACTTTTATTTTTGAAATAGACACTACCGATTTATTCAACAGCCCCTTTAAAAAAACAGGTACTGTATCCCATCAGGGAGGTGTTGTTTGTTGGAAGCCACCTTTCATTATGACCGATAGTACGGTTTATTACTGGCATGTGGCGGTAAGCAATTCTAATCCCAAATGGAAAGAAAGTTCATTTATATATATCAATGGAAAAACAGGCTGGTCGCAGGCACATTTTTTTCAGTACAAAAAAGACCGGTTTCAGTTTCTGAATTATGATAGAAACGACCGCTTATTCAAATATATCACTACACCCCGACAATTGCGATGTCAAACAATGGGTGCCGGTGCCGCTTCCAGTTATTTTGATTATTGGTTCAATCTTGATGCCATAGTAGAAAAAAGTGCCTGCGGACCGCCCAGTGCCATGTTGGTGGTTGTTATTGACCCTTACACCATGGTTCCATGGCAAAGCAATCGCAACAATTACGGACAGGACAATTATCCTATCTGTCCTGGCAAAAACAGAGCGGATAATTATTTTGACTTTATCATTGATAATACAACATTGGAAAAAATGGCAACTTTTATCAAAGATACTGTTCCTGATGGATATTATGTGATGTTGTATAATTTCCGTGTCGGAAGTTTTTCACAATGGCCCGAAAATGCTTATCAGGCATTGGAAACGTTAGGAGCCACACATATTAGAACCATGCCCGATAATGGAGCCTATATTTTATTCAGCAAAAAAGGTACTTTCCCTGCTATAGAAGAACTGACAGGTAATATTTATGATACACTGATATTGAATGTTCAAATACCCGTAAACTTTACCGATGGATATGTTTATTCAACACTTATTGGTCCGTCGGTGGGATGGAATACACTTCACTGGCTCCCATATTCATTAGAAAATCCTTCACGCGATAATTTGAATTTAAGTGTTGAAGCATATAGACCCAATTTTGACAGCACGCTGATTATTTCGAATCTTACCACAAGCACCCTCGATATTTACAATTTGAATACGTATATCAATGCATCACAATATCCTTATTTACGACTGATATATTATTCCAAAGATGATTCACTTAAAACAGCAGGTCAATTAAAACGATGGCAAATTATGTTTGATGGTGTTCCCGAAACAGCCATTAACCCTGAAAAAGGATATTATTTTTATAAGGATACTGTTCAGGAAGGAGATGTTATAAAGTTTGCTGTGGCTACTCAAAATATCAGCCCTTATAATATGGACAGTTTATTGGTAAAATACTGGATTCAGAATCAAAATAATCAATTGACGACCATTGCTACAAAACGACTTAGAAAACATCCCGCAGGTGATATTCTTACAGATACTATTTCATTTAATACGCAAAACTATCCGGGACTGAATCATATTTGGTATGAAGTAAATACCGTTAACCCACAGTATGGGACTTATGACCAATTGGAACAATATCACTTTAACAATATTGCCGAAAAAGCATTTTTTGTCTGGTCAGATAAAATCAATCCATTGCTCGATGTAACCTTTGATGGAGTGAGAATATTAAATGACGATATTGTTTCTGCCAAGCCCGATATTCTTATTACGCTGAAAGATGAAAATCAATTTCTGGTGATGAACAATATGAGCGATACATCCCTGTTTGCTGTTTATTTAACCGATTTAAAAATCCAGCAGGAAAAGCGTATTTACTTTAATAACCCCGTATCACCCATGCTTTTTTATCCGGCAAACCTGCCTCAAAATCGATGTCGTATAGAGTTTAAACCGTCCTTGTCCGATGGGCATTATATGCTGCGAGTGCAGGCACGCGATATTTCCAATAACAGTAGTGGTGCCAGCGATTATACTATAAGATTTGAAGTTATTACCAAGCAAACTATTTCTTCGGTATTGAACTATCCAAACCCGTTCAGTACGGCAACGCATTTTGTTTTTACCTTAACCGGTTCAGAAGTTCCTGACGATATTCGTATTCAAATTTTTACCGTATCGGGAAAATTGGTACGTGAAATAAGGCAGTATGAATTGGGAACGTTGCATATAGGCAGAAATATTACCGATTTTACTTGGGATGGTACCGATATGTACGGCGATAAACTTGCCAACGGAGTGTATTTTTATCATGTCGTAGCCCGTTATAATGGGAAGGATGTTGAACATCGTGAAACCGATGCCGACCGCTTTTTCAAGCACGGCTTTGGAAAAATGTATTTGATGCATTAATGGCATGTCCAATCCATGGTTTAAGTGCAAGCAATTTGAAATTAAGCAAGACCATTGTGCTCAAAAAGTTGGTACCGACAGTTTTTTACTGGGTGCTTGGGTCAATCTAAATAACGCTGTAAAAGTACTGGATATTGGAACAGGTACGGGTATTTTGAGTCTTATGTGTGCACAACGTTCCAATGCAACCATTACCGCCATCGAAATAGATAAGGACGCTTTTGCACAATCTGTTCAAAACATAAATTCTTCGCCATGGGCATACAGAATACATGTTTTCAACCAATCGTTAAAACAATTTGAAACATGCCGCGAAGAATTTGATGTCATCATTTCCAATCCACCTTATTTTCAACATTCGCTTACAAGCCCTAATTGCCAAAGAACAATGGCAAGGCATGCCTGCACCTTAACGCTCAACGATATTGTTGCATTTTCTGATACGCATTTAACCAAAGCAGGGCAGTTGTCATTGATTATACCTGTGATGCTTTTTGATGAATTTATGGAAATGATTTCATCAAAAAAATGGTTTGCCTATCGCATTACTAAAGTTTTTCCCAAACCTGGAAAAGAGGCACATCGCATATTAATAACCTGTGGCAAGAAAGAGGAAGAAACAAAATATAATCAAATAACCATAGAAACTACCAAACGACATATCTATACCCCCGAATTTTATGCCTTGACCAACGAGTTTTATTTGGAAATGAACTGGACAAATATAACATAGTAAACCACCACGTTTTTGACGGTGGTGGTTTACTATTAAAACGAACTCTACCGAGTTGTCCCTTAAAAAGTGCCTATCATAGTTAATTATGAATTATATAATGTCGTTTTTATAACGGATATTCCTGAAAAATATCAAAATAGATAAGTCTAAACGCCAGTACTGGACTGAAATAGGAGGTATATGATTTAAAAATTATGTAGGCAATGAAATTATGTTTAAAAACATAATATTTACACAACTCTTTGATATTTTGTAATTTATGTTCAAATATTTAACATAATTAAAAATAATTTACGCATGTTTTAAATTTTGTATTTACGAATGTTGTATATTTGTTGCGTAAATAAAATGTTGTGTGTCAGGCGTAAAAAGACATCCGAACAATGAAAAGTGACTTGACTAAACATATTAAAGAAATTTTTAATTCATTAGGACATAGTGATTCTTTTGAAGTGTTTGACTGTTGTCATGATTCATTGCCGAAATGGACAAAAGACATTCAACTTACACATGAGTTTATAGTGTGTTGCCAAGACAATTCATTGAAACAAAGACTGCAAGTATTTATTGGGAAAAGCATTTTTGAAAACGGAAAATATTTATACTGGTTTGAAGGAGAACAAATCATTGAACCTAACAGTGTGCTTCTTAACGAACAGTACATAGTTGGAGATGAGAAAATCGAGTATTTAAAAACAGATACACGACTTCCTGCTTACATCGATGACTTAATTTTCAATCGGTTAAACGCTGTATATGCTCCAGATTTTCAAAGATTTGAATATAACCTTGATTTGACTGAAGAAGAAATAAGAAAATATTTAGGAACTTATTTTCCTAGAAGTTATGCCGAATCGTTTTGCATCTTTGACAATATATTTCAAAATAATGTTTATCAAAGAATTATTGCTGATGTTAAATCCCTAAGCATTTTATCTGTTGGTTGTGGTACTGGTGGCGAAATAATCGGTCTAATTACAGCAATAGAAAAGCATTTTCCGATTGTTTCGGAAATCAATATTTTTGCAATTGATGGCAATAATGAAGCATTAACCATTCTTGAACAAATCATAGATAGAGTTCAAAATCAATCATCAAAAAAAATCAATCTTAAAACAAAACAAACTGTATTTAGTAGTATTTCAGAATTTTTGATTGAAAATGGCAATAATCAAACCTTTGATTATATTCTTTCCTTCAAGTTTGTTTGCGAAATTATTTCGATGGGGAAAGGAAAATTAGATAACTCGTATTACGATTTCGTAATGAAGTTTTTACCCCTGCTTTCAGAAAATGGGATATGTCTTCTTTTAGACGTAACCACAAAACCTAAGCACACCACTTATTATCCAATTCTTATGAATAATCAGGTAAATCAAGCTATTAAAGAATTTCGAAAATATATTACACTTATACCAACGCCTTGTAGTGAATATGGTCACATTTGCTCTTTTGAATGTTTTCAACAGAAGACTTTTTCAGTAACACATTCTAAACATTCCAATGATAAAAGTAGGGTTGCCTATAGGGTGTTAGTTTCACAACAATTAAAAGAAAAAATAAATCATAAAGTAAAAAACTCAAAGCGATTAATCAATAACGAAAAAATTTGTCCTTATACAGAAAAAGGTGAGTTTACTTTGGATGGCTATCTTTTAAATTCTAATTGCCAAAACGGAGTATTTAAATAATAATGAAGTAATATGCCGAAAAGAAGCTTTTACGTAAAAGATTCTGAACTTGATGATTATCAAGTAAAAATAATCAACAAAAGAACTGATAACTCTTTTATAGTAAAAGGTTGCGCTGGTAGTGGTAAGTCAATACTTGCACTTTGGAAAGCAAAACAAATTCAAAATGAAAACATGGGTAGTTGGTTGTTTATAGTTTTCACAAAAGCATTAAAGCAATATATGTCTGATGGGATTACCCAAATAGAATTACAATCCAATAACGTAGAATCATTTAACCAATGTTTTTTTTGGTTTAAAGTTAATGGAGAATGGAAACGGGGAAATTGGAGGAAAGGTGTCATAGATTATATTATAGTAGATGAAGCCCAAGATTTTTCAAGAGAAGATATATTGCTTTTTAAGAGTAAAGCCAGAAAGGCACTATTACTATATGGAGATTCTGCTCAACAACTTTATAAATTCATTCAAAACAAAACCACCATTTCAATGGATGAAATGGCTTATATTACAGGTATTCCTACTGAGCAATTAGTATTTAATCATAGATTGCCAAAAAAAGTTGCCAGATTTGCTGAATACATTAACATTGAGAATGATGACTTAGTTAATAGATGCAGAAATGAAGGTGTTGAGAAACCGAAGATTTTATCATACAGAACATTCAATGAGCAACTTGATTCAGTAGTGAATATAATAAAGAACAGAAATTTTGAAGATGTTGGAATTATGTTTAGGCACAATAAAGATGTAAAGTCAGCTTATGAGTACCTAAAACAAAAAGGATTAAATGTTGAAGCAAGATTTGACGGTGAAGATAAAGGTCTAAATTTTACTTCAGACAATCCAAAACTAATGACTTATCACAGTTCGAAAGGCTTGCAGTTTGAAGCTGTATTTTTGCCTGAATGCTCTTGTTCAAATAATGATGACAGAATTCCATTATATGTAGCGCTTACTCGTACCTATCAATCATTATATATATTACACTCAGAAAATCTTTCCAGTTTCTTTGATTCAGTACCCAGAAATCTATATGATACAAGCATAACATCTAAAACTGACTTATTATGATGCCAGAGAAATTATATATACCAACATCCTCACTTAATTTTAACAATTTAATATCGAGCGAATCAATCTCGCCTGCGAGTTTTTATTTAAGGCGGGGATTTGGTTATAAACGTTTTGAAAAAGTTGGTCCAAACCCTCTTGATAACCGAATAATTTTATACAAGGAATTTCCAATCTTTGAAATACATGATAATGAATTAGAAAATTATCCGATGGTTATTGAGATTGATTCGAAAAATGTAAATAAAGATGTGATTAAAAAAAATAATGAAATTTATTTTGCTGAAGAAACTATTTACTTTAATCCTTTCACAACAAAATTTATTTTTAGGAATTACCCAGAACAAATTAGTACAATCTCAAAAGCAGAGCCTAGTATTGAAACAAAAATGGTTCCGCTTTATAATAAGAATAATTGCTTTGTAATATATAACAAGTCCAAATTTCCAAAAAGTTTTAATTGGGAAAAAACAGAGTTAGAAGATTCAAAAAACGATACTTCACTGCACATTTCAAAAGACAGGAAAACAAACAAGCTAAAAGGACTGCTTTATGCTTACTTAATTGCGTCAAACAAATCAATTTCACCTGAAATTGTTGCTTTAAAAAAGCTGGCAAAAAGTTTAAAAAACACATTATCAGCTATTATAACAAGTCCCGACGGAAAAGGAACTGATGATCAAGAAGAACAATTAAAAACACTTTATGAATCAATCAATGATAGGTTAACAAAGATATTTATCTCACCAATCATAAAAGAAAAATCAGAAAAATACCAATGCGATTTTTATTCACTTTTAAAACAAGAGAACCTTTGGGAAAGCTGGTTGCAACAGAATAAATTTTCAAAGTTCCAAATTGCACCTTTTTATGCCCTTTCAAAAGAAAAGGATGTAATATTCAATAATTACATTCAAAATTTTGAAAATAAATTATTAGAAATTGAATATAATCAAAAAAGACAATCAGTTAGTACGACTTCTTTACCAGTTATCCAAAACAATAGAATTATAGATGTACCTGATCAGAAAGAATTTCTAATTAAATTATTTAATGAGTATTTAGAAGAAGCCTACAATAATGAAGAGTTTATTCAATCACGTTATGAATTTGCTAAATCAGGGGGAAAGGTTTTCAAAGATGAATTAGGAGAGAAATGGAATGGCAGTCCATCGCAACAATATATTAATGGATTATTAAAAAACTTAAATGAATATTCGGCTTTTGACTTAAAATCAATTAATAACCCTACACTCGAATCTTTTGCTGCATTTTGCCAAAAGGGTGAATCAGACATTGATAAATTAGAAGATTATCTTATTACAAATGAAATAGGCGATTTTCGGATTGCATTCAGTCTTTGGGGTATTATATTTGGTTTTGCCAATATGCCAAAAACATTAACAAATGAATTGTTCCTTAAAGAAGACATTAATTATATTACCCCTGTATACAAACATATTTTTAAACAACTCCACGGTATTGAATTAGATGGCAAATTTGAAAAAACTGAAGTCAGGAAACAACCAATCGAAACTAAACCTGAAGTTCCAATGAATAGGACGAATAAAGAAGGAGCCAAGCCAACATCATTAAATTCAGACAATCAAGACATAAAACAAAAACTATCGGATTGTAAATTGAAACCAGAACAACTTGAAAGTATTTGTGAAGTATATAAAAAGAATCATTATTCAATTAATGAAAAGTTTTTTTCTGATATTAAAAAAATTAAAGGTATTGGAGATAAGAAGATTGAAAAGATTAGACTTGCTTTAAATGCTGAAATTCCAACAGAAAAGATTACTCAATCAGAATCGCTTTCCCTATTTAAAGATATAGGTAATGAATTCTATTCAGACTCAAGTGTTTGGTACTATATCGAGCCTTTAATTCCCAAGGATATTCAAAAGAAAGTAAAAACCGAAATTGACTGGATACAAAAAGTTCATAAAGAAAAAGGGTATAGCAAAAAAGGAGAATGGGTTCCTTTAACAGACCATTCCAATAGTTCTGTAATTAAGCATTTTGAGAATAACGCAAAAAATCAAATTGATTCAGAGTTATTGGAAAGAATTGTTTCTAAACTTTCTGAACTTTATAAATAAATGAACGATAAAATCCAAATAACAAATGATTTTGGCGACAAAGTAGAAGCTCAATCACCGGTAATAATCTCAGCTTCTCGTTCAACTGATATTCCTGCTTTTTACGCTAAATGGTTTATTAATCGCATAAAGAAAGGGCATATTGTCTGGTACAATCCTTTTAATCAACAACCTTTATATGTTTCTTTCAAGAATTGTAAGGTTATTGTATTTTGGTCAAAAAATCCCAAACCACTTATTCCATATCTCAAAAACCTTGACAGTTTGGGTATCCATTATTATTTTCAATACACATTAAATGATTACGAAAAAGAATCATTAGAGCCAAAGCTGCATACAATAGAGAACCGTATTAATACTTTCAAAGAACTTAGTACTTTAATTGGCAAAGAAAAAGTAATATGGAGATTTGACCCAATTATTTTGACGTCTGAATTAACTCCTCGTGAAATATTGAAACGAATTTGGAATATTGGAAATCAATTAAAGGGTTTTACAGATAAGTTAGTTTTTAGCTTTATTGATATAAACAGCTATCAAAAAGTACAGCGAAATCTTGTTAAAGAAACATCTTTATTTAGTAAAGAATCAATAGAAAGTTCAGAACTTTCCTCAGAACAAATGAATGAAATTGCGGTAGGTTTAATGAAAATGCAAGAATATTGGGAAAAAGAAGGGTGGAAAATCTCAATGGCTACTTGTGCTGAAGAAATTGATTTAGATAAATATCGTATTTCGCACAATCGTTGTATTGATGGTGAACTTATGAAGAAGATTTTTTCAGAAGATAAAGAATTGGTATATTACTTAAATTACGGAATGTTGCCTGAAACTAATACACTTTTTGGAAATGAATTTGAGAAAATACCTTTACCTGCTGAAAAATTTAAGGACAAAGGACAAAGAAAAGCATGTGGATGTATGATAAGTAAGGACATTGGAATGTATAATACTTGCAGTCATTTATGTATATATTGTTATGCAAACACTTCAAAAGAAACCGTGATTAAAAACATGAAACTTCATGATGCCAATAATGAAAGTATCATCAAATAAAACGCCCGAACACACAACAAAGTGTATATGCC
>CAYSIN010000037.1:0-26680 GCA_964431135.1 uncultured Bacteroidales bacterium | reverse complement strand
TTATTTGTCATGTTCTATATGGCTCCTCCTCGTTTCATTGACTATTTTCTTGAGATTGCTTCAGGCGTTTCTACCTCGCACACGGGGTGAATAGTTACTTTCATTCTTTTGTTAGCGGTTTGGTATAATATAAATTAATTCAGAAAAAAATCGGCATCTCATTAAATAATAGGATGCCGATAAAACTGATTTAATATATTTCTGTTATCTGTTAAAACGATAAACGCCAATCAAATTATTATCAAAATTTAATTGCAGAAAATAGTTTCCATTCTTAAGCGAGTTAACAGGAATAGAAAAGTTTGTACGATTTATTTCATTTTTAGAATATATCACACGACCATTGATATCAAAGACTTGAAGCGACTGTATAGTTGAAGGTGAAACAATGTTCAACTTTTCTTTAACAGGATTGGGATACATGGAAATGGTAACCATGCTGTTTTCTTCAATACCTGTAACATCTTGAATGTCGCTTACCATACGTGGTTCAATGCAATATTCAGTATGTGTAAAATAAAGGGGACCTTTAACATTATAAATATGATTTAAAACAGGAGTATAGTTGTAAAGTAAATCATGAACTTTACAACTGTCAGTTCCATCATCTACTTTCCACATATAATTGGCAGCGCTTGGATTGGTACAAGTAGCATGCATTATTTGAACCATAACACCTTCGTAAGGTTCAGTATTAATATCTATTGCAGTCAATACAGATGCATCAGGAATATTGTTGGAAGATGAATTTACTGCCACATACGCAACATTTTTCATTTCAGTTAAATTATAGTATTCTGTAATGGTACCAACAAGAGTAACACTATCGCCCATAGATACTTGTGAAGCCGCTGTAGATGAAAATACATAAAGACCAGTCCATGGACCAACCCCATTTTGAATAAAGAATCCACTATTATATTTACCTGTTACAATACCCGATGTTGTAATGGTATCATTCATATAAGGTGAATTACCACTTGCATCGGTAGTGTATTGAATGTCATGAATACTAACATAATTAGGTAATGTCGCAGAAATAGAAAAATGTACGGTAGCGGTTACAGCAGGATTTAATGATTGTCCATTCATATCAACCAATTCCAAAACTACTGTATTTGCACCTACTGGCAAACCTGTCAAATCAATAGGATTACTGGTCGTTGTTTGAGAAGCACCACTATTTACGGTATATTTAATGCTTCCACTGGTGCCAAGAGTGAAATTAGTAACCGTATAAGTAATGCTCACAGCAGTAGTATTATAAAATACACTGTTGTTAACAGGTGAATTAATGGTTAATGTAGGAGCATTGGGACTCGAAGAAGTGATGGTTACATCATCAATTTGAATGTGGTCTAAATCTGCAAACGATGACTTTACAGAAAATATAAACTCACCGGCAGAATAAGTTTTAAGTGCTGTAATGGTTTGGCTTTCGAGTGTCCATGTCGTTGAATTGACAGAAATATAAGTATTGTAGAAATAGCCACTGGATGTTCCGGCTCTGTTATCAAAGATACCTGTTCTCACACTTCCATGACCTCTTACCCAAAATGATACTGTGTAAGTAACATTTGAGTCTACAGGCATTGCAACGGTAGTAAAACGTTTGTGACTCGTTGACATACAAATTAATTGTACCGCATACGTTCCACCATGAACCGAAGTCGAGTATTGATTGACGCTATCTACTGAAAAAGATGTTTTTGAGCCCCAAAATCCAACAGGATGGTGGGTATCGGTCCACGATTCAAAATTGTTTGTAAACATTTGAGCATGCATCAATATGCTGCTTAATAAAAATGTTGAAATAAATAAAAGTTTTTTCATACTATTAAATTTTAATTTGACAAAAATAATCTAATTTAAAATTATAACCAATGATTACCATGTTAAAAAATGTTTAATTCGTTCAGCAGTATCCATATATTCTTCTTGTGTAAAAGTGAGTTTTTTGCGTGAGAAATCAATATCTCCTACATGATTAATAGGAATAAGATGTATATGTGCATGGGGAACTTCCAATCCAATAACGGCAATTCCAATACGTTTGCATGGAACAGCCTGTTCAATGGCTTTAGCAATTGTTTTAGAAAAAATCATCATATTGCCCAACATGTTATCTGGAATATCAAATATATAATCTATTTCCTGTTTTGGAACAACAAGAGTATGTCCTTTGGCTAACGGGTTAATATCTAAAAAAGCAAAAAAGTTTTCTGTTTCTGCAACTTTGTAGCAAGGTATATCACCGTTGATAATTTTAGAAAAAATGCTTGCCATAATTAACGACTTATAGATAAGATTTCAAATTTTACTTTACCGCTGGGGACAACAATTTCAACAATATCGCCTACCGATTTTCCTAACAAACCCCTGGCAATAGGGGTACTGATTGAAATTTTACCTTCTTTAATATTGGCTTCACTTTCAGAAACAAGAGTGAATTCCAATGTTTGCTTTGTGTTCAGATTTTTGATTTTAACCTTGGATAAAATTTGAACTTTGGAGTTGTCAATTTTTGAATCGTCCAATATACGGCTGTTATTGAGTGTTTCTTCCATTTTTTGAATTTTGTATTCGAGCATGCCTTGTGCTTCTTTGGCAGCATCATACTCTGCATTCTCAGATAAGTCGCCTTTGTCTCGTGCATCGGCTATCATAGCTGATATTCTTGGACGTTCTACTGTTTTTAAATACTCCAATTCTTCTTTTAATTTTTTATAACCTTCTTGGGTCAAATAATAAACTTCGCTCATATAAATATCATTTAGTAAATACAGAAAAAAGAATCCCGATAACTTCGGGACTCTTTCTTTATACAAAGATAATAAATTTATTTTACAATGTAATTTTTGCTCCTATAGAATGAACTCCGTTAAATGGGTCAGTGGCTCTATATGAATAATCAATAGAAAAAGTACTTCCATTTTTACTTAAAGGAATTTGAACAGATACACCAGCGGTAGGTCCAGTGAAAACGGTGGTTCTGTCATCATACTTAAAAATTCCTTTTTCGTAAACATAACCGCCCCTAATCATAAAAAATTCTTTATAGGCATATTCAACTCCTGCATGAAACTGGTCTTTTGTAAAGGAATTGGATGTAAAATTTGCAGCAATAGACAAACGATGGTCGCTCATAACTTTGGCTGCAACCGAATCCACTTTTGACCCTAAATGAAAATCAAAAGTAGCACCTAAGGTAATAAGTGAAGGCAATTCATAGTTGGCAGTACGCATTTCTGCAGTCATAACTACATCATTAGGTGGTACTGAGCCACGGAAGGACATACCGTCGCCTTTATAACTCATATTGGTACCTACATTTTTCATGGAAATACCAAAATGTAGATTATCATGGATTTTCTTTCCCAGTTTATTTTTCCCCAAACCTGTTAAATATTGAATACCTGCATCAAAACAAATTCCTGTTGCTTCAAGGTCTGCAATTTTCTCATCAACAACCTTTACCGTTAAACCTCCATAAATACTATTGGAAAATTCTTTGGCAAAAGCAATCCCCATTACGGTATAAGATGGGTGAAATGTACCACATCCTCCTTCAGGTAAATCTACTGTTGTGATTTCAATATCTCCAAAGTCCATACTCATAAATGAAAGGCTTAATACTCCCGCTTCGCCTAATTTTTGCGATAACCCAAAGGCATTGATATTAATACCCGCCCCTGCCAGCCAATTGGTATGCGAAAAAATTAATTCGGTTTTTTTAGTAAAAGCAGTACCCGCTACATTTAAACTGAATGCTTCCAAACCCTGTACACTTGCTGTATTGGCACCACCCCAACCCGAACTGCGTGCCCACGGATTTATTAATAATTCACTTGCACCAGCCTGACCAGCACGTTGTTCATTTCCAGCCTTTGTAAATAGAGATACACATATCCCAATTGAAACGAACGCACTAATTATTATTTGCTTCTTCATATAAACTTATTTTTCTGTTATACCATTTTAGAAGTTATTCAAATCTATTGGACGTAATGCTCCAAACCATTTAAGAATTTTTTCACCTATACCCGGTGCATCTATATGTACGATGTAAACACCGCTTGCAATGGTTATAGAATATTCGTTTTTCAAATCCCAATCCTGATAAGATAATGGGCTGTCCTTTTTAAAACGGCGAATAAGCGTACCACTTACATTATAAATACTAATAGTACACTTTTGAGGCAGATTGGTAATACGAACTTTATTATCCAATTGAGAATTTTCATACGCATTGTAACCGTAATACGGATTAGGAACTACTCGAATCAAATCCAATGAATTTTTAGCCGTTTCATCATTATGTGTTACAGGACTTAAGTCTTTAGTGCTGAACAAATACATAGGATAGCCATTATTCGGTCTGTTGGTAGTAATAATAGGTAATGTTTGCTGGTACGGTTCTGCAACCGAAATGCGAACGGTAGCATCTGTTTTAATGAACCAGTATGGGTCTGTAATGGTTGTCGGAGGAGTTAAAGTAGCACTTAACATAGGAATGCTTACCCACATAGCATTATTCCACATAAATGCCATTCTGATGTCATAATTTGAACCTGATAAAGTTGATAATTGTTTCAATTTACGATTTAAGTATGCACCATTATCGTATGCAGGCATGGAATCTACTTGTGTGGTACTACTGCCTGGTTTGTCATTATGTCCAAATACCCAGATATAATGTTGACCTCCTATATACCAATCTCCATTAGTACCACCGGAGGTATAATATAAATCAGACGCATAATTACTGGTCGGATTAAACATCATATCTCTTCCATTCTGTACAGGATATTGTGAATTTTCTCCAAATACAATATTCAATCTATCTCCTGTTTCCATATCAATGGCATAACCTGGAAACCAACCCATTCCGTTAGCAGATATATAATTGGCTGCATTTGCATTTGTACTGTCACCTATAGTGGTTGTTCTCCCTTCTTTATCCACAGATGCATGCTTGCGAATTTGAAATTTCTTAACATTTCCTTCATCAATACCGGGATTATATGAAGTACTCCCGCCTTTTAAATCAAAATCTGCTGTTTCTATAACAGGACATCTGCTCCACTTTGATTTATCCTTGGTAAATACTATCATTACACTTGATAAACGAAAATTAGTAGTATTTAAAGTACCTAACCTTCTATGAAACTGTACCCCTTTTGTTTGTTCTTTATATCCAGCAGATATACTACCTGGTTTATCAACCATTCCAAGCAAATAGGGTGCCCATGTTCCTTCCACTACTTTTTCAAAAAATTGTTGTTTATCATTAGGTAAATCGTTACAATTGGAATTATTGATATCGGATGTCGTTCCGCTTCGAATCCAGTTCGGAAAATCACAACCATCTACATCAGGAATAAAATCAAGCCATTTTTCATTTGGATTTTGCCATGTAATAGAACTGGTTATACAACCATTTTGATAGGCATACGGGTTATTTTGAGCAGGCCATGGCACCTGCTGTATGGTTACTGATATTCCCCATTTTGCAATTAATTGTTCATTTTTAATAGAAATGGATGATTCTGAATATACTGTATCATCAGGGTTACTTGTTCTGTATAACACCCAACGGGTATATTTCACTGAATTATCTGCATTCATTTGAACAGAATCAAACTTCAACACAAAATCATTAGGCTGCACATTTAATGGGTCTATTACTTTAACTAAAATAGGACCATAACCATTTTCATATTCTACACTGTCTGTTCTGTGTAAAGGACTTGATAGAATTGCTTGTACAGTTTTTTCTGTCAATTTAAGTTCATTATTCCCATTTCCATGACCATCCACTTGAATTATTTTTGGACCATAACCATAATCGGAATTTAAGATTGTACCATTGTTGGAAGGTGATGGAATATGAGGCATTGCTGGATACACACTAATTTGTTTTCCATTGTTTCCTATACGACTTGCCAAATAAGGTGATTTTTGTCCACTTAATGAATCAGGGTCATCTGGCACAAAATGTTGATAACAGTTGTATGCATAAGCAATAGCAACAAAATAATAGGTTTTATGATTTACTAACCGTTTATCCTCTGTTGCAAAGGCATCTTCTGTAATTTCAAATGAATGTTGAATTCCAGCATCGGTACCATCTACTTTCAACACGGGAACAGAATAACCCAATTGATTATCAAATTCAAAATTAATCAAACGGGTAACACTGTCTTTTATATCGCATTGAAAAACCTGTCTGGCTTTGGTTATATCTGTTATGTCGTTAACAGAGCAAGACTGGTCTTTTAATTGAAATACCTGATACCCCTGAAAGCGATATTTCGTATCACACTTTGGTTTGTTAGTAGGACAAACAATAAAGGGGTCTGTTTCAATATAATCTTCTGGTTTATTCACATAATTATTAGAACCCTGTTCATTATAAATATGGAAAATCAATTTTTTATCCATTTCTATAATTTGCATTTCGGGAGCATTGGGACCATCCACTAATTTAAAGCACACATTAAATAAACGTTGTGCTTTGTCATCTGCACGTTGCAATTCAGCAATAGATGCCCAAGCCGTAGTTGTGGCTCGTGCCCATACCATACCTACCGTAATATCATTGGTAGCACCTGGTAAAAGAGTAAATGGACCTGCCGATTGTACTAAACGACTGTCTGTAGGTGTATCATTCTCACGCCATGGGGTTTGTGGAATACCATTTGTACCCCAACCACAAGGGTCTGTTACATCGGGAAACATAAAATCTGCTTCCGTTGAACTGGAATGATAGCCTGTACCCCCATAAGTCATACGTGTTCCGTCTTTCCAATAGCCTCTTAAATATCTATAATATTCTATGGCTATATCAGGGTCACCCTGAGCACCACTGCTATTTTTAAAATACACAAATCTTCTCATTCCCCAGCGTTCATCATCTATAATACCATCTTCAAAATTTAATCCATTAATACTTCCTTCTGCTAAGGGTGCACGATGACAATCCAATACAGCAGTTCCGTTTGATAAGGTATCCCAGTTGGAACGATTATCAAAACCGTCAGGGTCCTGATACGGACCTTCAAAATAATCAACCCCAACGGCAGGTGGATGTGCACCATAGGTTTGTCCATTGCCATCCCCATCCATTTCATCCCCATTATAAACGTAACTTAAACCCCTATTAACATCAGTTCCAGCATAGTCATCCCATCCATCACCCAAATCACCATCTGTCCATACACCAAAATAACAATCCTGTAACGTATAAGTAGAACGATTAATCAGTGCATAATTGCCAAAAGTCATATTGTTCAATTCATCATTAGTCGAAAAAGCAAAATATTGTGCCCTAATTTCCATTCCAACAGCAGCACCCTTGGTTTCGGTATGAATATTCCCCTTATCATTATATACCCACCAAACCAATTTATCGCCATACAAACGTGGACGACGCTTATCAGGAGTAGTACCACAAGGGACTTCTTTATCCAAATCAAAAAAAGGATAATCGCCATCTTCCGGATTATATTCTCCGTCGTGATTTTCATCCCAAAATGGAGCAAGATAATAACTGTAAAAAGGTTCGGTGTTAATGGCAGGCCAGTTTAATATATTTTCCGGAATAGAATAATTGGCAAACTGCGATAACTGCGATGGGTTATTTTTTGCTCTATACCATGCACGAAACTCAGCAACTTCATTTTTACTAACAGGAAAATGCTTATCGTATTTTTGACACATTTCGGGTGTCGTATTTCCTCTATCAGGACCAGATTCCTTTAACGGACCTGCGTAATAATCCTGTCCTATTTGACGATAACGAGCTCCACACACCCGTAATTGTCCATTTACATCCGTTCCACCAATCCAAATAGCACCTGCAAACAACGATGTTTTTCCACTTCCCTTGGGAATTTCATATTTGGCTGTTCCTTGTAAATCCCACCACATGTCGCCCCCTGTATAAATAGTGGTTCGAACATTATTATAATCAAAGATGGTTGCACCAGAAGGTACCACACATCCAGCCATTATAGATTTTTCGTGGTCAGATTTATCCTTGGTATCGCCTATATATTTATAAGCAAATACGTGTGATGCCATAAAAAAACAAGCACTGCATACCAGAATTAATTTTTTCGCTCTCATATATATAACATTTTTGAATTTCATAATTAAAAACTAAACTGAACGCCTAAATGAATGGTTCGTGCATAAGAATAATTATAGGGATAATCAATATACATAGAATATAAATTGCGATAGGATGAAGGACTATTTTGAGCATTGATGGTTCCTTGATTTTTAGCAGCAGTCAGATATCCATCATCGTTTGCGTTTCCTGTAGTAGAATAAACATTGATGATTTGTTTATTGTTGAGCAAATTGTTCACTTCAAGATAAACATCAATCATAGAAGTTTTATTCTTGTTCTTGCCATACTTAATATCAAATTCTCTATCAACTCTTACATTAATAGTAAAACGGGCAGGTTTACGAGAACCATTGAGTGAACCTATAAGATAATTGGTATTGACATCGCGTTTACTATATGGACTTCCTGTACCGTAATTAATGGTAAAGTTGGCACCCGTATTTTGCAAAATATCCTTGCCAAACCATTTAGGACCATTATAGGCTGGACCACTGGCAAAACGATAATCAATATTCCCGTTAATGGAATGTCGCTGGTCAAAATCTAAAGGAATAGTAGTTCTTAAATTCGGTTGACCACTTTCAATAAGTGCCTTGCTTGTTTCAGCATTGGAACCTGTACCATTGGCAAATTGCAGGGTATAATTTATTCGTAACGAAACATTTCCAGTTCTACGCAAATCATATCCGATAGAAAATCCCTTAACTGTTCCAAAATCTATATTGGTATATGTTTCATATCTTACAGGATATGCACCCATAATATACTGAATCTGAATCATATCACGCATTTCTCTGTAAAAAGTTGACAATTTCAAGGAAGATGTATTGGAAATTTTTTGTTGAAATCCAAGTTCATAATCAATTGTTTTTTCTGTTTTTAAATCAGGATTGTTAATGGCATTTTGTCCCTGTGATTGAATATACAAATATTGCGTAGGGTCCATACGGGCATAACCGCTTGGACGTTTAGTTAAAATATCATAGTGTGCAAAAAACAAAGCCACATCTGAAATAGGGAAAGAAAAGGCAATACGGGGCATAACATTAATTTGAGGTTCATAATCCTTAAATGCTTTAACGGTCAGGCCGCTGTATGGGTCAACTAAAACTGGTGCTATTCCCGTTGAAGCATTAATTAAGGTAGGGTCGTTGATTTGTGTTCCGGATTCATCATACCATTTTACATCAGTAGGGTCAGTTCCTACCCTGTAACCCTCTATTTTTGTTGGATTGGCAACATTATCACCATATACAAATGCAGTAGAAGGCAAATTGGATGGATGATGTCCTAAAACTTTATTCAATGAATCTGGTACTTCGCTAATCGTTTTAACTTCATAAAGTGAATAGGGGTCTTTTAATACCATTTGATTGGCATCGTAACGGTCAACACGAACACCTATATTAAATATAAGGTCATAAAAAGAAAATTTATCTTGAATATAACCAGCAGTATAAATAGGCTTAAAAGAAGGAATATCGCGTTTAAATTTTCCATATTCATCTTTTGCTGTTAAAAAATCATTCAACGTAGGATTGTTGGAGATTTTATTGCCATGCGCATCGTAGCCATAATAAGAAACTAATGCATTTCCATTGTTTAAAAGTTCATCGGCTGCAAAGAAATCTATTTTATATATGGAAGGGTCATACGAATCAAAATCAATCCAATTGGTACCATTTACAGGCATTCCAAGTGCTTCACGTAATTTAATATCAAATTCATACTGACTGGCACCAGCATATAAACGGTCATACCAGATAGTATCCTGAAAAATACCTTCGGCATTATAAACTGGATGAGGATTATTTACATCCAATTCAGAAATATGTGAATTGACATATTGTCTTCCAAAGGTCCATAAACTCATAGGACTAACACCAAAATAACTTTCGTCGCGTTGTTCAAATTCAAATCCCAAAGATATTTCATGCCCCTTAATATCGGCAGAACCATTGGCAGATATACGATACTGACTTTCATTGTATTTATAATACAAATTATAGGGTGAGCCGGGACTGTTATATAAACCATAAACACTGCGTGGTGCTTCCCCATTTAATAAACCACCACCCGCTTCTACCGATTCCTTATTGGAATACAATTCACTTGTTGGTTCATACAGTGAATAATAATAAGAGGTATAGGCTGCCAAATCAGAATTAATATCGGATGGAATAAAAGCATAATGCGTATCTTTAAATCCATCTTGACGCCAAACCCCCGATGTAAAACCTTGTACCGTATCTGTATAGATGTATGACCTTTCCTTACTGGTTATAAATTTACCTACATAACCGTAGTTAAACAAATCATCCTTATTATTTACATCTTCCCTTATGGCATTGTATTTACTGTAATCAAACTGAACTTGATAATACGCATTTTTTATGAGTGCCGTTGCATTTTCTTTTTCATCGGCGCTTTGAAATTTTTGCATTAAGCGAACAAATCCACGCATGGTATTGCTTATCTGTTCACCATTGTTGTTACTGTTAAATAAAGTATTTGCATAATTGAATAATCGGGCATTTTCATAATCATACGTACCACCTACCGTCAAATTAATATTTCGTGAAGGTTTATAATCTACTTTTGCAGTAAACATCATTTGTTTAGAACCTACATCTGATGCGGCTTTAACTTTCTCAAAGTTATCCGCATTTAAAAACTCTGCATTTAACAAAGTACCATATCCTGTTTCATTGGTTCTATAAGGACTTTGAAGTAGATTATCTACAACATCATCTTTCGCTTTCCAATATTTAATAACTGAAGGATTAGCATCTTTGGTGGTATTATACGAAGCAGATAAAAAATAGCCGGCTTTTACAGTCTTTTTAATTTTTGTTGAATCATAAGGGTCTTTAGTCTTTTTTGAAAAAAGAGGTCCTGTAATCATACCCTCTACTAAATAAAATCCATAAGGGTCTAAAAATTTTGATGTGGATAGTTCTAAAGCACCATTGGTTTCACGAGAAGGCTCTTTGGTAGTAATATTAATAATACCACCGGTTACATCGCCATATTTAGCAGGAATACCACCGGTAATAACTTCAACTTCTTCGGTAGCAGATTTTGGTAACGCGGATGTACCTGTAACTTTTACACCATCTATATAATAAACTGTTGCTTCGGAACGTGCGCCACGAATGCTTCCTACTTCGCCACGCTCACTGTAAACACCGCCAACTGTTGTTGCCACTGATTCTGCCGAACGACCCGGCATTTTGGCAATTTCTTCGGTAGTTGCGGATGCACCTGAAGACGTTTGGTCTTTACTAATCAAAGGTACTTTATAATCTTTTACTTCTACTTCCTGCAATTGCTGTATAGAAGGAGAAATTTTAAAATCCTGGAAAGTAATTTTTCCAGCCAATATTCGTACTCCCTTGTACTGTAAAGAGTGATAACCTACATAAGATGCTTTTACATCATACGTTCCTGCTGGAATAGGTTTTATAACAAATTTCCCATCAAAGTCTGTCATACCACCTGTTATCAGTTGTCCATTATTTTCAATGGCAACATTAGCATAAGGAATTCCTTCACCTGATGTTGCATCAAGAACTTTACCTTCTAATGTTCCCGATTGAGCAAAAATAGTTGCCGATATCAGCAAACCTGCACAAAATAAAAATAACCTTCGCATCATAATAATTTGATTATTATTTATTTAACCTTTAATTAATTTTAATTTAACACTTTTTAATAAGCGTTCAAATATAGACATTTTATTTTTAAAACACAAAATTGTTTTTTTAGACACATTTTTTTTCAAAAGTTTCAAAAAAAATAAAACTGCCTTTCGAGCAGTTTTATTTTTTTTATGAAATTAATTCACTATTTAATAGTTACCTTATGTGTTTGATGGAATTCTCCATTTTCAACTTCAATAAAATAAAGTCCTTTGGGTTGTCCCTTTATATTAATAAGGTATTGTCCTCTGACATCATTTTTTTCTACTATTTTATCGCCCAAAATATTATACACTTTTACCGTATAAAGAGCATTGTCAGCAAAAGTTAAATGAAATACTCCATCGGAAGGATTGGGATAAACTTTTTGCAGGAACATGGAAACAGGCATTTTTTCTCCCGAAATGGTACCTACAAATGCTAACTCATCAACATATAAAGTACTGTTTTCTTGTGGTGTATATCCAGCAGAAGAAACCAGCATAATATTAAACGTATCGGGCATCACATTGGTTGGATTATAATCAATGGTTTGCTCAAAGGGAGAATAACTTGCTACGGTTTGATTTGTCATTACTCCACCTATGCCAATAGTATCGCGTGATGTACCATTCCATTTGGTCATAATCACAATAATTGCCATGGTATCCGCATTAACCGAGTTATACTTAAAATAACCCGAAAAGGATTGTGGTTTGACAGTCATGGGAACGCCCCCACTAATACCTGTTATCATATCGTAACTGCCAGTTGTAGCTATTCCAGGCATTATTATTCCAAGAAGAGCAATGTTAGTAGTAGTTAATTTAATAGCATACGAACCTGCGTATGTATCAGCAGTCCTGGTTACTGGTGAAAAACTGAAAAAACCAAGGTCAATGTTTGACGTACCCCAACTGGTTGGTGTAATAGTATCGGTCCATTGCTCAAACCCGTTATTGGGTATGGCTGGTGGTTGCGCCATGGATAAACTTACGCTTAAAAAGCACACGGAACAAAGAAGTAACATTTTTTTCATAAGCAATAAAATTTAATGGTTAATAATGGCGTAAATATACATACTTTTTTTAAAAAAATATTTCAATTTTATTTTTTTTCGATAGTCTATATAAATAAATAAAATATGTCATGTATATTTGCTGAAAGTTTCAATAAATATGGAATGGTCTCAGGAATATAATATACTCTTTGCATTTTTAACCTCTCTGCTTGTTACGGCATTTTCAATTCCAACTATTATTAACGTAGCCAAAATGAAACATCTTTACGATGAGCCCAATCCACGCAAGTTGCATCATAGCAATGTGCCAACCTTAGGTGGGCTTGCTATTTTACTGGGTTTTTTTATCAGCATGTCTTTTTGGACCAACTTTACTTATTGCTGGCATTTGCAATATGTAATAACTGCCTGTATTATTGTTGCTGTTATTGGCATTAAGGATGATATTGTTGGGCTTTCGCCCATGAAAAAATTTATCGGACAATTACTGGCTGCCATAACGATGGTAGTATGGGGTGATATTCGTATTACTTCATGGTTTAATATTTTTGGTGTAAATGACCTCCCCTTTTTAGTAAGCATCGCCTTTTCCATATTTACAGTATTGGTAATTATCAATGCCTTTAATTTAATTGACGGTATAGATAGTTTGGCTGCATCACTTGGTATCATTTCTTCTTTAGTTTTTGGTATTTATTTTTATTTCTTTGATGTAGAATATCAACATGCAATTTTGTCTTTTGCTTTGGCTGGTTCGCTATTTGGATTTTTATATTTCAATAAAACACCTGCAAAAATATTTATGGGAGATACAGGTTCCATGTTGCTCGGATTACTAATGTCTATGTTTGCTATTGAATTTATCAACATTGAACAAAGTTCAACCACAGCATTCTTCAGACATTGTTCGGCTCCCACGCTTGCCATGTCGGTTATCTTTGTCCCTTTATATGATGTGCTAAGAGTTTTTTCCATTCGCTTGTTTTATGGACGTTCACCCTTTGCGCCCGATAAAAATCATCTTCATCATCTATTACTCAATATGGGGTTTTCTCATACCAAAGCAACCATTATACTTTCTCTCTTTTCCATTTTATTAATGATAATTGCTTATCTGTTTCAATTTAAAGGAAATTACTGGATAGGATTTATAATGCTAATGCTCTGCCTGCTTTTTACACTATGGGTATATTTGGGCAGTAAAAAGAAACTTTCTCAAAAAAAAGTCTAATGCGATATTTTTCGAACTTTTTGGTTCTTATTCCTTTTTTCGTTTTTTCACAAGAAATCCCTTTATCAATGCAATGGTACGAACGTACTTCGCTGACATATCTATTAAATAAGAACGTTCCTTTTGTACACGAAGGTTTTTTTCCGTTAACTTATAATGATAAAAGTGTGGATTCCATTTTAATACATGACATGTTGAAAATAGATTATTCCTATTCTTCGTACATCAAAAATTTTGAAAAGCACAGTTTTATACAGGTAAAAGATAATAATTTCATTTTGCACATCAATCCATTAGTAAATTTTGAATTTTCCAACAACGAACATCATTTTTCACGAAACACACGCGGCATAATAATTTCAGGACAACTGGACAAACAGTTCCGATTTGTCTCGGGCATGATAGAGAATCAAATGTTTTTTGAATCCTATATTAATGCTTACATCTCTCAAAATAAAGTGGTACCCGGTCAGGGACGTTCAAAAATATTTAAAAAAGATGGCTATGATTTTTCCAATGCATTTGGATATTTAACTTACAACTTCAGTCCTTCTTTTCAACTTTTATTGGGACACACTCGATTATTTACTGGATATGGCTATCGCTCGGTTCTGCTTAGCGACAATACGCTTGACTGCCCAACCCTGCGATTTTCATTTACTCATAAACGAATTCAATATATTGCCGTTTATTCCGTTTTTCAAAGTGCTTCCACTTTTGACGATTACACTAATGTTCATACACGTAAATACAGTAGCGTACATTATTTGAATTATTTTATATTACCCTCATGGGAAATTGGGATTTTTGAAAATACTTTGTTTCAACCCATGTCGCTTAAACATAACGGTCCAGCCGAAGAATTTTTTTCTCCCCTATTATTCAGCCATTATTTTATATACGGCTTGCGAAACAGGAAAAATGTCATGCTCGGAATTCAAAGTCAATACAGCCTGTTACCTCAATTAAAACTATATGGTCAATGGGCACTGGACGATTACAAACATGCAGGCGATACGTTATCTAAAAATAAAACGTCATGGCAAGCAGGAGTTAAACTGAACGAACCGTTTCGTATCAAAAACTTGTATGTGTTGGCAGAAATAAATCAAGCAACAGCGGGTATGTATGAACTATCCATTGAACAAAGTACATTCAGTAATAATAACGAACCCATAGCACATCCTTTGGGAAATCATTTTTTTGAACAGATTTTTATGGCTCGATACAGTTTCAAACGTGTATTTTTTGCTATCCAAATAAATAATGCTCATTATGAAGCAAACGAAAAAAGGCTGAATTTTTACGATACACTTACAACTACCTCTTTTCATAATTTACCTCATATTTTTCAATATAAGGTTGAAATAGGCTATTGGTTGCACCGTCCATCACGACTTCAAGCGGTAGCAGGTATTCATATTCGCAAACAATCGTCTATACCACAAACGTCATACTACTATATAGCTTTACGCACATCGTTCAGTAATTTTTATGATGATTTTTAACGGGATTAGCCAAATCGGTTAGAAACACCATAACATTGCTTTACGGTCTGTATAAATACAAAAAAAATTGCCCTCATCTCTTCAAAAGGGCTGAGGGCAAAATTTATACCGACTTGCTAACAAAATTCATTTCATTCTTTTGTTAGCGGTTTGGTATTATATGTTATACTATTTGCTTGTAAGCACTTATGCTTTTAAAACAGATAATTTTTTACCAACTTTTTCGAAAGCCTTAACACATACATCAATATCAGAAAATTCATGTGCTGCCGACAGTTGTACACGAATACGTGCCTGTTCTTTAGGAACAACGGGATAACAGAATCCAGTAACATAAATACCTTCGTCTAACAAGGCAGTAGCAAAATCTTGAGATAATTTGGCATCATAAAGCATAATGGCAACAATAGCCGAGCGCGTAGGTTTAATATCAAAACCTGCTTTTTGAATTTTTTGCATAAAATATTCAACATTGGCGTGTAATTTATCTTGCAGTTCATTGGTTGAACTCATCATGTTGAACATTTCGATACCAGCAGAAGCAACCATAGGTGGCAACGAATTGGAGAACAAATAGGGACGTGAACGCTGACGCAACAAATCAACAATTTCCTTACGTGCAGTGGTAAATCCGCCTATGGCACCTCCAAACGATTTTCCAAGGGTTCCTGTAATAATGTCCACTTCGCCTCTACAATTATACAATTCAGTAACACCGCGACCCGTTTTTCCAACAACACCAGCCGAATGTGATTCGTCAACCATAATCAATGCATTATATTTCTTAGCAAGGGGAATAATTTTATCTAAGGGTGCTACATTGCCATCCATAGAAAATACGCCGTCGGTAACAATCACGCGAAAACGTTGTGCCTGTGCCAATTGCAGTTGTTTTTCCAAATCTTCCATATCGGCATTGTTGTAACGATAGCGAACGGCTTTTGAAAGTCTTACTCCATCAATAATAGATGCATGATTTAATGCATCGGAAATAATAGCATCTTCTTCAAGAAATAATGGTTCAAAAACGCCACCATTAGCATCAAAACAGGAAGAATATAAAATAGTGTCTTCCGTACCAAAAAAATCGGCTATTTTCTTTTCCAATTCCTTGTGCAAATCGGTTGTACCACAGATAAAGCGTACACTTGACATACCATATCCGTGTGTATCTACTGCTTTCTTTACAGCATTAATCAATTTAGGGTTGTTGGATAATCCCAAATAGTTGTTTGCACAAAAATTCAACACTTCCTTACCCGTGTTAATTTTAATTTTTGCTCCCTGAGCTCCAACCAGTACACGTTCATCTTTGTACAAACCGGCTTCTCTAATCTGTTTTAATTCATTTTGTAAATAATTTTTGTTACAATACATAAAATTTTTTATTTAAAAGGTTTAACTTTAGGAAAATTATAATCGAATCGAATTTGTTTAGGCTTATCAATAAAATAAGAAAGAAAATCTATATATCGTTCATTGAATTGAAATTCTTCGGAAATATAATATTCTTCGGGTAAAGGTTTATTTTCAATTTTTCCCATATCAATCGTATCGGTATTGTAAACCTCCAATTCCTGATAGGTAGAAAGTTTTGACAATACAGGCATACGTCCATAATCTTCGCGAATAAGTAAATCAACTACTTTATCAGCCAATACACTTACCAGCCTTCTGTCATAATTACGGCAGTCGCCCGAACGTGCAAGATAGCCAAGATTTTGTGCACGGGCATCAAGTCCTGTTTTATGGCTTATTTCGCTGGCAACAACGCCACTAATACCACCAAATCGAGGATGACCAAATTCATCTACTTCGCTACTGGCATAAACCACTTCTGTTTTGCCTGTTTTATCATCATACCAACGAACACCTTCGGATACAGCCAAAAGTAAATATTGTTTTTTTGATTTGTGATATACTTCTTTAATTTTTTCAAATAATGCTTCTTTACGTTCTTTGGTAATAGGTATTTCTGGAATAAGACATATTTCGGCACCACCCATTAAGGCAGCCCCCGTAAGCCAACCTGCATCACGTCCCATAACTTCAATTACCATAATGCGGGAATGTGATTCGGCAGTTGTAGCCAATCGTGTAACAAGTTCCGTTACACCTTTGGCTGCCGATGGAAATCCGGGACACATCACAGCCTCTATCATCTCTCCATTGTAATTGTGAATGGTTTTAGTCCGCAAGTCATTGTCTATCGTTTTTGGAAAGCCAATTACAGGAATGCCTTCCAATTCGTATAGTTGCTTGGCTGCTCCATTGGTATCGTCACCACCCAATGTAACCAGCACATCTATTTTATATCGTTTTAAATTATCAATGATTTGCTGTACGCGAGACGTATCACTTCCAGAAAATGGATTGGTACGACTACTGCGAAGGGCTGTTCCTCCATATACGCCATCGTAAGGCTGATTAGTAAGATTAACCACATCTCCATCGCCAAGTAATCCTTTCCAGCCTCTACGAATACCATAAACCTGAAATCCGAGTGCTGATGAACGACTTTTTATGGCTTCAATGCTTGCATTAAGGGCTGACGTGTCGCCGCCACCTGTTAATATTGCTAATGTTTTTCCATCATAAGGACGTTTGGTTAATGCCATAATTATAAAGTTTTATAAATTACATTTCGACAAACTCAAAAGGCATTTTTAAAAGTTTAGAGAAACGTACGCCAGTAGCATGCATATCGGTATCATCCTTTAAATAATACCACTTAATAACGACTTCTTTTTCTTTGGATAATTCTTCAAGTAACAAAAGAATTTTAGCCAATTGCTTGGCAGACGCAGTATTAAAATATTCAAGTTTAAAACTAAAAACAGTTTTAGGCAATGGATTTTGTCTATATTCGTTGAGCCATGATAATAAGGGTTCATAAAAAGCGATAGCATTCTCGGGAAGTGAACGATGTCCAATTTCAAAAACTCCCTGTTCTCTGTCAAAAGTAACAGAAGGAGTATCTTCTTTTGGTGGTATGATTAATGGGTTTTGCATAATTTATTCCAGCGTAATTAAACTTTGCAAACTTAAAAAAGAATATTGATTATTAATAGGAAGAATATCATATTGAACCGGAAAACCACTTTTTAAACGAATATCAATCATCCCCAGACCTGTTTTTTTTGAATTTGAACCCTCAAAGTTAAACAAACTATCATTATAATATTCATCAATTTCTTCTTTTGTAAGTGCATTAACCTTATCAATTTTTTGTTTTAACGTAACAAGTTGGTCATTTTCAATAAAATTTCCCGTTAAAATTCTAAAAAATTCATTGGTACTTCCTAATAAAAATATGCCAGGAATAACGTCAGGTGAAAAAGTACTGGGAATATATCCATGCTTGATTATGTTTTGAAGCATTTCGACTACAATATAAAAAACTTTCTTTTTATGGCTGATACTTCCCGACATTTGACCTTCCAATGAATTAAGTAAATTGAGCAAACTTTCCTGATTGAAAGGACCATTATTAATAATGGAAAGGTTTTCCTTGTTAAGAATTGCATGAATTTTTTCAACGAAATGAAATTCTGTTACTCCTATATGTTCTTGAAAATTTTCCTCTTCAACAATAGGAACCGTGCAAAGATAAAAGTACGAATATTCACCCGAAAGAGGTACAAATTTATAGATAAGTTTATTGCCTGCCTTACGTGCCATATCTATAAGTCCTAATCCAGCTCCACCCTTATCCGAAAAAGTGCCTTCTTCGAGGACGGCTTTATAATATTCCTTTAACTCCTCTTTGCCCAATGTATTTATTTTATCCATAAGCATTTGCATGGCAGGTATATTTTTGGTTTCTGCCACATTGCCTGTCGTAATTACATAACGGTTATTCATTTTTTGAATAAGAAAAAGGCTGTCGTGTTCCGTTTCTTTATGAAAGTCGGATGCTTGATGTCGTGTCACATTTTGCAAGGCTTCTACTAATATATTATATACACGTTTTTTTACTTTGCTTGATTCTTCTTGCTTTTCGAGTTTGTTTTCGGTAAGAGATAAAATATTATCAGTAACATCTTGAGTAAATACACCTTTATATATATACCCTAAATGATAATCTTGCATGAGAAAAAAAAGTTGCTTCACAAAATCAAGCGATTGTTGGTCTGTCATACTATGTTTATTTATGAAGTGGATATAAATTTTTAATCGTACAAACCTATATCATTTTATTTTATTTTCAAAATTCTATGGATAATATTTTTTTTGTAATATTTATCATTGTATATATTTTGTACTGAAAGGAGCAAAAATAAAGTGGTTTCCATATTCATTATTTTTTTTCAAATAGAGTATTTTTTTAGAACATATCGGGATAAAGTTTTTTTATACTGGTTATATTGGGTTTAATGGCTTTAGGTATTTTAAGCATTGGCTGCACAGCATACAAATCTTTTAGTCCGCAACCTGTAAGCAATACAACTACTTTTTCGTTGGACTGAATTTTCCCACCCCGACAATAGTTCAAATATCCGGCAAACGCAGCACAAGCAGCCGGTTCAGAAAATATACCTGTGTTTTTGCTAAGCACCGAAGAGGCATTTAAAATTTCTTTATCCTTTACAGTTATTGCTTCTCCATGGTAAGATAATAAATATTTTTTGGTCATTCTAAAATTTCTTGGAACATCCACCGAAATAGAATCGGCAATGGTATGACTGGATGATGACACAAACGTTTCAACATGCATATTACGAATAATGTTGCTGCTATTTTCAGCCTGAACAGCAACAATGGTTGGCATTTTATTAATAATATTCAACAACATTAAATCTTCAAATCCTTTATAAACGCCTGAAATGATAACTCCATCGCCAACCGGTACAAATATCTTATCTGGAATTTGCTGTCCCAATTGGGAAAATAATTCTAACGATACTGTTTTTTTTCCTTCGATGGTTAACGGATTAAAGGCTGTATTTCGGTTATAGAAACCATATTGTTCGGTAAGTGTAACGCTTAAATTGAAGGCATCATCATACGTACCCTCCACAGGAACAATAATACCGCCATACATAAGAATCTGCGTAAGTTTTGCTTTTGGTGCAGCAGCAGGAACAAGGATAATGGCTTTTTGTTTTTGTGCCGCACATATCCCCGCCAATGATGAGCCAGCATTTCCGGTAGAAGCCGTAATAATCGTATTAATTTGATGTTCTTTGGCAAAGGCAGATACTATTGCCGATGCCCTATCCTTAAAAGAAAAAGTGGGATTTTGAGAATCGTCTTTTAAAAAAAGATGGCAGCATGAGGTCTCTATTTTATAAATAGGAGTGTTTCCTACTTGTAAAAAAGGTAAACTATTCATACTTTCTATCGGCAAAATATCCAAAAACAATCGCTGTTGAAGTTTTGAAAAAATATTTTTTTGGAATTTTCTTTTTATGGCTGGATAATCATATATGGTTTTCAAAACGCCATACGGAGGTTCATCGTTATTATTCTTCTTACTGCATCGAGGACAGAGGTACATTACACTATCAGAAGAATAGGTTGCTCCACAATCGATGCACTGATAAATAAATTTTTTCACATAAATATTTTTCACAAAAATAATAAAACTTCCATAAACTAAATCTGCTTCTACCTATAACATCAAAGTTTTATAAACAAAATTTAGTCAACACTATCAATAATATTTTTTACAGCAAATCGTAAAATTCTTTATACCTTTACATGTTTGGATAACACACTAAGTTGTTTTGAATATTAATAACAAGACCACATGATAACGATATTATTAATAGTGCTTATTTCCATCACAAGCATTGTAGCATTTAAAAACCGTGATATGTATTTTCACGGATGGTTCAGCCCTTATGAAATACACGAGCATCATCAATGGCTTCGCTTTGTTACTCATATTTTTTTACATGCTTCATGGGAACATTTGATTTTTAACATGCTTACTTTTTATTTTTTTGGCATGTTGGTAGAACAAGGATTCGGGTTTTATTTCGGTAAATGGGGTAGTGCTATTTTTATTACAGAATTTTTTCTTGCTGGTATTATATCTTCTATTCCATCCTATTTTAAAAATAAACATAATGCTTCCTATACAGCAGTAGGTGCTTCGGGTGCCGTTTCGGCTATTTTGTTCACTGCCATTCTGCTTGACCCACTCAATAAAATTTACATCATGTTTATTCCTATTGGCATTCCGGCATACATATTTGGCGTGTTTTATCTTGGGTATTGCATTTTTATGTCTAAGCGTAATATTGACCAAGTTGCACACGATGTACATTTTTGGGGTTCCATTTTCGGTTTCGTTATGCCTATTTTAATACGTACAAGTTTTTGGAATGAATTCATACAAAATATTTTCTAATGAAAAAAAGAAAAGTCCTTTTTTTAGATAGAGATGGCGTTATCAATAACAATAAGGCTTATTATATATACAAACCGGAAGATTTTCAGTTAAACGATGGAGTTATAGAAGCATTGAAACAATTACAAAAGGCAGGATTTGAATTTATCATTGTAAGCAATCAAAGTGGCATTGCTCGTGAGGTTTGTTCTATCTGGGATGTAGAAAAATTGCATGTTTATATCTCCAAACTTTTTTTACACGAAGACATCCACATACTGGAATACTATTATTGTACTCATCATCCCGATGTAAGTATGTGTCTGTGTCGCAAGCCTTCGCCTTTGCTTTTTGAAAAAGCCATCGCACGCTTTAACATTGATGCCACCACTTCTTGGATGATAGGAGACCAAATGCGCGATATAGAAGCCGCTGCCAATGCCGGTATTAAAGGTATTCTGGTTGAGCCAAATAAAAATCTATTATATGTCCTTCCAACTATTTTAACTCATGATTGAAAACAGCCCCTTCCTTATTTATAATGAACATCTGATAAAGCGTGAACAGGCAATGTTACCTGTTGATTGCAGAGCCGTACGCTTTGCCGATGGCTTGTTTGAGACTATGCGTGCCTTTGCTACCGAAGTTCCACTGTTCTCATTGCATTATCAACGTTTAATCAGTGGTATGAAACTGTTAAAAATGGACACCACCTCTTTTCCTTCCGAAAAGCAGTTGACAAACGAAATAGCCCGTCTTATCAAATCCAATAAGCATTTTAATAGTGCAAGAGTACGACTCAGCGTTTATCGCAAAGGAAATGGAACTTATTTTCCAGAAAACAACCATGTTGATTATTTTATCGAAACATTTTTGTTTGATTCAAACGAATTCCAATTAAATATCAAAGGCAAAACCACCGATATTTACACAGAAATGGTTAAACCTGTTCATCCACTTTTATCGTTCAAAACCAATGCATCGTCTATATACATATTGGCATCATTATGGGCAAAGCAACAATCGCTGGATGATGCCATTCTCATCAACACAAGGGGACAATTGGTTGAATCTACCTCGTCCAACCTTTTTATTGTCACAGATGGAAAAATATATACACCGCCTTTGACCGATGGTTGTGTAGAAGGTGTCATGCGAAAAACTATAATAGATATCTGTATTCCAATACTGAGTTTTCCTTTTTCAGAAAGCACATTGACTTCCGATATGCTTCTTTCTGCCGATGAAATATTTTTAACCAACGCCGTTTACGGTATTCAATGGGTATTGGCATATAAAAACAGACGCTTTTTTAATAAAATAAGTAAAACCCTGTTAGAAGTTCTAAATAAAAAATTTCTCAAAAAATAATCCGTTATACTCTACCCTATTATTTCTGAATAAATATCGGTTCTCCTAACCGAACCCATATTTTTTGTCCTATTTGCAATGGTTGTTGTGATATAAATTCATCGGTTACAAGTGCAAACAACGGAATGCCTGTATCAACCAATACTTCCAAACCATTGCGTGAAGAAAATATATCATTCACTATACCAGAAAATACATTCACAGTTTCGTTTATAGGTTTTTGTATAGACAATACTATATTATGACTGTTCATCATAATATATCCCTTTCCTTTTGGCAAAATCCCAGCGACCATGATTTGCATTCCTTTTTCCAAAATAGCATTGGACATTTTTTGTTCTTCGGAACAGGAAATAATTTCGGCCAAAAAATAATTTTTAATACCCGTTAAACTGGCAATAAACGGCGATTTGGGATGTTGAAAAATTTCTATTGGTGTACCGGTTTGTTCAATAATGCCATGATTAATAATGGCAACTTTATTGGCAAGGACAAGGGCTTCTTCATAATCGTGTGTAACATGGATAATGGTTTGCCCTTCTTTGTTAAGTTTACGCAATAACATACGTGTTTCCCATCGAAGTCTTGTATCCAGTGCCGATAATGGTTCATCAAGCAACAGCACATCTGGCTTCATGGCAAGTGTACGTGCTAGTGCTACCCGTTGTTTTTCACCACCCGAAAGTCCTTGCGGTTTTCGTGATAAAAGCAATTCTATATCCAATTTTTTTGCCAATGAATGAACTATTATGGAGACTTCATCTTTAGGCACACCATATTGCTTTAATGGGAAAGCAATATTTTCAAAAACCGTAAAATGCGGAAACAAGGCATAATCCTGAAAAACAATTCCTATTTTTCTATGCTGAATTTTTTTGTAAGTGATATTTTCACCTTTTAAAAAAATGCTTCCCGAATTTGGTGTTATAAGACCTGCTATAATTTCGAGCAATACGGTTTTTCCTGAACCAGAACTGCCAAGTAATACAAAATAATCTTTCTCTTTCACTTCAAGATTAATTTCACTGAGTGAAAATTGTTTAAAGTGTATAGATATATTTTTCAGTTCAAGCATGTTTATTTTTCCCCGCTAAAAAACGCAATAAAATAAAAATAAGCAATGAAATCAAAATAACAATAATAGCAATAGGTTTGGCATACTGCAATCCAAACGAACCGAACCGCTCATAAATCAATACTGGCGTTGTCATAGGATAATAGGCAATAATAACAACGGCACCAAATTCGCTAATACCACGTGCAAACATGAGAATAAACCCTGATATGATACTTCGCCAAGCCAATGGTAACGATATTTTAAAGAATGTTTTGGAATACGTTGCACCTAAATTCAAGGCTGCCTTTTCAAGACGTTCTGGCACACTGGCAAATCCTTCTCTCGCAGCATTTATTAAATAAGGTAAACTTACAAATGCCATGGCAATTATAATTCCCCACACTGTACCCACAAAATTCAATCCCACCGCACTGGCAATTTTTCCAATAAACGAATTTCTTGAGACAAGTCCCAATAAAGCAATTCCAGCAGCCGTATGTGGTATCACGATGGGCAAATTGACAATTCCCAATACAAGGTTTTTCATGGGAAACGATTTTCGGGCAAGGATATATGCCAGTGGAATAGCCAAAATAGAAAAAATAATAGTGCCCAGCATAGATGCCCCCAACGTGAGCCAAATACTTTTAGTTACTTCGGTATCGCTTGCCGTTTGAAAAATATGAAGCGGTGTTGTCGAAAGAAACATCCCCAATAGCGGTGCAATGATAAACAATAACAGCAAACTGCTTAAGAAAATAAATACCAAATTAAAACTATGGTACTTCATTGATAGTAGGTTTTTTGGCATATTTTTTCAAAAATGCCGGAATATATTCGTATGTTCTCGTTTCAGCAGGAATAACCGATGGCTGTCCATTTTCTACCATCACATTTATACCTTTAGATAAAAAATAATCTACAAACGCATACGCAGCAATGGAATTATTTGTATGAGTAAGAACGGTAATACTGTATATCATTGGTTCACCTTTTTCGATTGTTTTTTCGCCGGGTTTTGTGCCATTTACTTCAACAGAAACCGTTTTATATAAGGTAGCCCATTCAGGTTTTTTCAAATTAATTTCGTCTGGAAGAATAATATAATTCAATTTATGTTGCTGAGCAACGGATTTGTATAGAAAAATGTAATCAACCGTATTGGTTTCGAGCAAAGCAAGCAAATCTGTTTCTTTGGGACGTATATATTGATTATCCCTTGATAATAATTGCTGCGACAATCCTTTTATAGAATAATATTGCTCTGCCAGTTTCGCTGTTAGCACGGCTCTCACACCACAAGGGTCTGAATTTGGATCAGAACGCCCATACGCAACATCCTTTTTTAGCAATATAGTAAACCAGTTTCTTTGATTTATTTCATCGGCATATTTGGAATTTTTATTAAACACAATTGTCATTTCATTACTAGCAAAGGGAATATTCCACGTTGCATAGTTCGGAATAAGCATTTGGTCTATGACTTTATAATCGGCAGAAATAAACACATCGCACGCTTTATGTAAATCGGTAATATTCCGTGCACATTGCTTGCTTCCACACGCTTCGGTATATATTTGTAAGTTTGGATGAAGACGGTGGAACGAATCACAAATAATTTTTACAGGAACAGAAAGGCTGCCTGCATGAAAAATAGTAAGTTTTCCTGATATACTGTCCTGTGTATTTACCTTTGAATTATTTTTATTGATATCAGAGCATGAAAGCATTCCCAACGTAACAATGATGGTTGCTATAAAAATAGTTAATCTCATGTTTATTTTTTTAAAACACAAAAGTATTACTTTTTATATTTCTTTCAAAATGGTATCATTTCATTCTTTTGTTAGCGATTTGGTATTATATGGAGAGTGATGTTGCATTCGTTGTTATGCCAAATCATTTACAAGGCATATTAATTATAAATGATAATGATGAATTTTGTAGAGACACGTCGCGACGTGTCTCTACGACGGATACCGACATGGGAAAAATCGAACAATTTGGAAAACCCACCAAAAATTCAATTCCAACCATTGTACGATTGTTCAAATCAACCAATTACGTGTGGAGACACGTCGCAACGTGTCTCCACGATTACATTATTCGAAATGATATTGAATTAAATCGAATTCCGCAATATATAATTGATAATCCTAAACAATGGAAAACAGATGAAGGTTATATTTGATATTCCTCCTATTTTATCCATCACTCAGTCGGGGCGAGAAGACTCGAACTTCCGACCCCTTGCACCCCATGCAAGTGCGCTAGCCAACTGCGCCACACCCCGATATTATTACTATATAAAAAAGAACCTTTACAAACTTCCGGCACT
>CAYSIN010000036.1:22818-26923 GCA_964431135.1 uncultured Bacteroidales bacterium | reverse complement strand
TAACAAGTTCATTAAAACCATTCGCTTCGCTTTTGTTTTAATACGGTTAGTCTGTCGGCATCCCGTCAAACTCTAATCTCGTCATTATTGACGAGATTAGAGTTTGACGGGACAAAATTCATTTCATTCTTTTGTGAGTGGTTTGGTATTAATCTTCTTATGCAAATGTAATTGTTTTTTATAAGAAATGATTATTTGCTTTATTCATCATTGTCCATAAAATTAATACAATATTTTATGAATGGTTTCTAAACACGCATTAAAAATAATTGTATAGATTTGTTTTTTTATTTCATGGTCTATTGTCAAACGTTTATTACATTGATATTATTCCTTTTCACATATTCCGTTTCCAACGATTTTGGAATTGGCTGTCTATATATTTTACTTATTTATATTCATACATATTTCATTCAGTAAAAACTTCCGCTGCTCCGTTTGCCATTTCTATTGAGCCAACCAGTCAATGTAATTTACAGTGTCGTGAATGTCCAACTGGAACAAATTCATTGACACGTTCTGTAGGTGAAATGCCTATAGCCTTATTTGAAAAAATCATCTCTGATATTTATAAAAAGACTTTTTATTTGAATCTTTATTTTCAGGGCGAACCGTTACTTAACAAAAATCTTTCTTATTTTATTGAATATGCACATCGACATGGTATGTACACCGTTTTATCTACTAATGCACAATTATTAACTCCAGCATGGGCACAGATGCTAGTTCAAAGCAAGTTGTCAAAAATAATTATTTCTTTAGATGGGTTCAGTCAGCAAAGTTATGCTGCATACCGCAAAGGTGGCAATGTTGAACTGGTAAAACAGGGCATCGCTAATATGGTAACCGCCAAAGAGGAACTTCATTCGACTACACCGGCCATTATTGTTCAAGTGCTTGTAAATAGATACAACGAAAACGAAATTCCACTAATAGAAAAATGGATAAAACATATAGGTAAGGTTCATCTGAAGAAGAAAAGTATGCAACTATATTCTGATTTTGAATTCTTACCAGAAAATAAACATTTTCGTAGATACAAACTTAAAAACGGGACATGGGTTTTAAAAAAATACCACAGTAAGGGGTGTTTTAGAATATGGAGTCAATGTGTAGTAACGTACAACGGGGATGTGCTGCCATGTTGCTACGACAAAAATGGAGATTACACCGTAGGCAATCTGTCGCAAAATTCATTGAACAAGATTTGGCATTCAGATTTATTTAATCGATTCAGAAAAAATACATGGTCTAAAAATAATAATCTTGCCATATGCAACAATTGTATAAAATAATGGCACAAATTATACTATTATTCTTAAATAAAGCAAGGTAAATGGTTAATAAACTCGTTAACTAAATTTAAACGAAAGATATTTTTATAACGTTCCGATTCATTAAAATTGCACTGTTTTTTATGAATTTTTCATTTTCAAATACAATCCTCATCATAGGAGCATGTTGGCTTCTTTGTTTTTTGATTCAACTGTTTTATTATCTGTATTTTTATATTCGTTTAGCACATAAAAGAAAAGGAGATAATTCTTCACAACCTCCCGTATCTGTGATTGTTTGTGCTAAGAACGAAGAAGAAAATCTGAAACAATTTTTACCGTTATGTCTTACACAAGAGTATCCCAACTATGAAGTCATTGTAGTAAATGATTGTTCTGAAGATGAAACCAGCGTTGTATTGGAATCGTTCGCAAAAAAATATGCTCCTCTTAAAATATCTACCATCAAGAAAGATGAAAAATTCAATCATGGTAAAAAACTGGCTATTACAATTGGCATAAAGGCTGCACAATATGAACATTTATTGTTTACCGATGCCGATTGCTATCCCGTTTCTACAACATGGATAAGCGATATGATGTCGTTATATACACCATCAACGGAAATAGTATTGGGTTATGGTGGCTATAAAAAGGAGAAAGGCTTTTTAAATAAACTTATTCGTTTTGATACGTTGTTTATTGCTATGCAATATATGAGTTTTGCGATTGCCGGTGTGCCTTATATGGGTGTAGGCAGAAATTTGTCGTACAAAAAAAATCTTTTTTTTAGAAACAAGGGATTTGCCAGCCATGCTACTCTTTTGTCGGGCGACGATGATTTATTTGTCAACGAAACAGCCAACAAAAAAAATGTCAGCGTAAATCTTGAATCGCATACACGTTCCATTGCACCTGCCACATTTGCATCATGGGTACATCAAAAAAAACGACATCAAAGTACTTTTTATCATTATAAAGGGTTGCATAAGTTTTTGTTAATACTTGAACCGGTAAGCCGATTCCTGTTTTATTTTATCATTCCTGTTTTGCTTTTATTGGATATAAAAACATGGATAGTGGTAATTCCCGTATTTGCCGTTCGACTTATTGTTTTTATGCTCGTTTATTATTTTTCTACAAAAACTTTGAAAGAAAAAGATTTGTTATTAATTTCGCCCTTCTTTGATTTTATATTTTTGTTTGAAGAATTAATAATAAAATTAACTAAAAAAACTCAACGGCAATATACATGGAAGTAAGTCCCAACCTTAGTGAAAAAGCGTTACAAGATTACGCACTTATTCGTCAGGCAATTAAAGGCGACGAGCAATCGTATGCCGAACTGATGGGACGTTATCGCGATACCATCTATTTTATGATGCTTAAAATGATTAATAATAAAGTAGATGCAGAAGATTTAACCATAGAAGCATTTACCAAAGCATTTAAAAATATTTCTTTCTATTCCCCCAGTTTCGCTTTCAGTACTTGGCTTTTTAAAATTGCAACCAACAATTGCATCGATTTTATACGACGGAAAAAAGCCGATTTGATTTCTATTGATGTCCCACCTCCCGATGGCAGTAGCGACCAAGATAGTTCCATTCCGTTATCATCCTATACATTAGACCCCGAAGAAGAACTTATTCGTGAACAAAAAAATTTTTTGATGCGGATAGTAGTAGATAAATTAAAACCTCGTTATCGTCAACTTATAGAACTGAGATATTTTAACGAATTGTCTTATGATGAAATAGCTACCGAACTGGATATTCCTATTGGCACCGTTAAGGCACAATTATTCAGGGCTCGTGAATTGCTGTATCAAATTGTAAAGAATTCCAAAGACAAGATATAAATCCGAATGGACCATATTCTTGCATACTTTCCTGAATTGTCCGAACAACAAAAAGAACAGTTTAAAAAATTAGAACCATTATACAACGATTGGAATGCTAAAATAAATGTCATTTCGAGAAAAGATATTGCACATTTGTACGAACGGCATGTATTGCATTCACTTGCCATTGCCAAATTTTTTCAGTTTAAAATAAATGAATCTATTTTAGATGTAGGTACCGGTGGAGGATTCCCGGGCATTCCTCTTGCCATTATGTTTCCTCACTGTCAATTTACTCTTATTGATTCTATTGGAAAAAAAATAACCGTAGTTAATGAAATTGTCCAGTCGTTACAGTTAAAAAATGTACAGGCAATACACACTAATGTAATGCAATGGAAATATACTTACGACTATGTTGTAAGTCGTGCCGTATGTACATTACCAGAATTTGTATCGCACTGTTTAAAAAACCTGAAAAAAAATTCTCCGGGTGGCATTATTTATTTAAAAGGTGGAGACATTACACAGGAAATAATAAGTATAAAACAAAAAAGTACAGTCTTTTCCATAGCCGACGTTTTTACAGAATCTTTTTTTGAAACAAAAAAAATTGTTTTTATTAAACCATAATTGGGGAAACCTTCAAGGTTTAACCAAGCAACAGGCCAAGCAAAACCTTCAAGGTTTAGCAGGAGAGAAAGCCAAGCAATACCTTCAAGATTTAGCCGGAGAGAAAGCTAAACAAAATCTTCAAGGTTTAACCGAAGAGAAAGCCAAACAAAACCTTGAAGATTTAACCGAAAAAAGCCAAGCAATACCTTGAAGGTTTAACCAGAGAAAAGGCCGAGCAAAACCTTGAAGGTTTAGCCGAAGAAAAAGCCAAGCAAAACCTTGAAGGTTTAACCGAAGAAAAGGCCAAGCAAAACCTTCAAGGTTTAACCGGAGAAAAGTCCAAGCAAAACCTTCAAGGTTTAACCGGAGAAAA
>CAYSIN010000036.1:0-22718 GCA_964431135.1 uncultured Bacteroidales bacterium | reverse complement strand
AGGTTTAACCGGAGAAAAGTCCAAGCAAAACCTTCAAGGTTTAACCGGAGAAAAGTCCAAGCAAAACCTTCAAGGTTTAACCGGAGAAAAGGCCAAGCAAAACCTTCAAGGTTTAGCCGAAGAAAAAGCCAAATAAAACCTTGAAAGTTTAACCGAAGAAAAGGCCAAACAAAACCTTGAAGGTTTAACCAAGCAACAGTCCAAACAAAACCGTCAAGGTTTAGCAGGTAAAATTTAAAAAATATATGAAAAATTAATGTTGAGACATGTTATACCGATATCATTCAAAAAATTAATCGGTATAATTCAAAATTATCATGTATTTTTGTCATCGCAAATTTGATATTAAACGAATGAAACCATGAACAAACTCGATTTTATAGGCGATATTCATGGGCATTATCAAAAATTTGAATCCTTATTAGAAAAATTGGGCTATACATATTCCGATACGCTAAAATCATATAAGCATCCTGACGACAGAAAAATTGTTGTATTGGGTGATTTTATTAATGTCGGCATGCAGAATAAACAGGTTTTACAATGCCTGTATCAAATGCACCAACAAGGACAAGCATATATTATTGCTGGGAATCACGAATATTTCTTGCTTTTGTTGCATAATAAGACACTTCAAAATAAGAGTACCCTGTGGTATTACCTTAAACGTGATTATTACCCGCTGTATGATGAATTTAAAAATAATGAAGCGCAACTGTATTTTTATTTAGATTGGATGGCAACGCTGCCACTATATCTCGATTTTGGCTCTGTAAAAGCCATTCATGCTTTATGGGATGAAGATGCCGTACAGTCTATAAAAAATTATAATCACGCGGGTTTATTGATAGAAGCCATCAATGAAAATCATCAACTCAAAGACAATGTGAATCGCCTCATTATGGGGATGACCTATAAATACAATCAAACAGATAGCAAAAAACCTGTTTATTTCAGGTATATGTGGTGGAATGCAGAAAATAATCTTCCCGTTTCGCAACTATTTATGCACAAATGGGCTGTCTTTTCTGACGACATTTCGTCACAAGTAGATACCTCTTCTTATAAAATAAAGAAAACACCCGATATAGTATTTTTTGGACATTATAATTTAATTGGATTTCCTTACATTACTGCACCCACTAAATGTTGTCTTGATTTTGGCGGTGCCAAAGGGGGTTACTTAACGGCATATCGCTGGGATGACAACCATACATTACACGAACAGAATCTTGTGACTGTATAATATCAACCAAAAAATAAATAGGCAATAATAATAGCTGCAATTATTCCAGCCAAATCTGCAAGTAATGCACAGCCTACTGCATGTCGCGTTTGCTTAATACCCACTGAACCAAAATAAACAGCCAAAATATAAAATGTGGTATCGGTAGCACCTTGAAAAATACATGACAAATGACCCACAAATGAATCGGCTCCGTATGTTTTCATGGCATCTATCATCATACCACGTGCACCACTGCCACTCAACGGTTTCATAATTGCCGTAGGCAATGCATTAACAAAATCAGCATTCAATCCCATCATAACAACCAATTTTTTTATGCCACCAACAACAAACTCCATGGCTCCCGATTCACGAAATATACCTATAGCAACCAGAATGGCTACCAGATATGGAATAATTTTTATGGCTACCTGAAATCCTTCCTTCGCACCATCAATAAATGTATCGTACACATTAATTTTTTTAACAAATCCAATGAAAACAATAAGTGTCAAAATGCCAAGAATAATAAAGTTTGCCGCTACCGTTGAAATATGTTGCACTTGTGTTAACGGAATGGTAGTAAAATACCACACAATTACAGAAACAAAAATGATAAATCCGCCTAATACCAATAAAATATTGCGTTGAAAAAGATTGATATGTTGAACCACGCTTACCGAAATTATTCCAGTTAATGTTGCAACAAAGGTTGAAAGTAAAATCGGAATAAAAATATCTGCGGGATTGGCTGCTCCCAATTGTGTTCGATAAACCATTATGGTAATGGGAATAATTGTCAGTCCAGAAGCATTGAGCACCATAAACATGATTTGAGCATTGGACGCTTTTTCCTTATTCGGATTCAACTCTTGCAATTCCTGCATGGCTTTTAATCCCAAGGGAGTGGCTGCGTTATCAAGTCCCAGCATATTGGCTGCAATATTCATCATAATGGAACCATGAACCGGATGATTGGCAGGTATTTCGGGAAACAGTTTAGAAAAAAATGGATTAACCATTTTTGCCAATACATTCACCAAACCACTTTTTTCAGCAATTTTCATAATGCCAAGCCACAATGTCATTATACCAGTCAACCCTAACGATAACTCAAATCCTGTTTTTGCCATGTCAAAGGCGGCACTCATCATTGAAGAAAAAACAGAGGTATTTCCACTTATGAAAGACGTTAGTATCCCAAAGATAAAACCCAACACAATAAAGCCAATCCAGATATAATTGAGTAGCATTTCTAATTTTTTGTAAAGGTATAAATTTTTATTCAGTCCTTTTAACAGAAAAATTTTTATTGAATTCTTTATGGCGATTTTGCTTTAAACCCGATAACATTGGGCAAATGCCATGCACGACTATTGGTATCTGTGGGGAAGGTCGTGGAAACATAACTTCCAATTTTTAAAATAAGCGTATCGGCAGTACGAATATATAAATTGCATTCAGGACCTCCTTCCAAATACATGGCTGATTGTACTTTTAACGGAATATTCAGTAATAATTCGCTCATCTGATTGGCAGACAATGGGCTGCGACTAAAAACCAAAATTATTTGATGACAATCATCCACTGCCAGCACACACATACTGCTATATATTAAACGCTTTGGTTTCCAAACTATCTGTTTGCCTTTATGGTCAATCATACGAATAGATTGAAATGCTGTTTGATATTGTTTTAATATCCTATCATACGCTTCCTGTTCCATATCTACTATATCAAATAACGGTAATAAAGTATCCATAGGATTGAATACCGCCAAGGCTCTGTAACCTTCTTTAAATACAACATTATTACAAGTATTTTTTGATTTCATAAATCCTTGTGCTATTATGCCATTTGATAAACTGTACATGCCCGCATTAATAACTACATTCAAATTAAACTGTTTGCTCCATTCCGATACTTTTCTTGGCAGGCTGTCGTAAGTAGTACACGAATAAACATCCATATCAAAACAGGCAGGATTTATTTTCACCAGTGAAATAATATTATCGCTTATTTTTGAATGAAATGGATTATCAATTTCTGCGTAATACAACCCTTTAAGCAATGTTTTCCATTTAATTTCCTGAGGATATCGTACATTTTTTTCGTTGGTTGAACCTGTTCCAGCATTACATGACCAAAGCAATAAAAAAACAAGTATCAACGACTTCATCATGCCGTTAAAAGTTGACTGTTTTAATGATAGTATTGTTTTTAAATGTTACTTCCTTAATCTTTTTCCCTTTGTCATAAAAACTCCATAAGCCATCAGGAATGCCATTTTGATAGGAAGATTGTATGTATAATGTCCCGTCTTCGTTGTAAACAGTAAACACACCTTCGCTTTTCCCATTTTTGAATTTTCCTTTGCTCCATAAGGTACCATTACTGTAATAATATTGCCATAAACCCTGTCGTAAATTGTTACTGTACGAACCTTTTATTTTGATATTTCCATTAGGATAATATTCTGTTTTATATAAGGTATCGTGTCTATTTTGACTGGTATCTATTTCACACGACATCAATAATTTCCCATCGGGATAATTTTCTTCAATCGTAATGGTGTTTTTGTGATGACATGAATTAATTACTGCAACACATAACGAAAAATAAATGATTGCTATAATAAATCTTTTACTACACTTGCCAACACTAAAATTCATATTCGTTCATTTTAAATTTTTTAGTACATTACAAACTGTCTAACCGCTGTTCCATATCAGAATTACTGTTGAGACTATCCAGTGATTCCATATTTTCTATGGCATTTTTAAATTCATCACTGGTTTTATTAATAACCTGTTTAGTCTTGTTTTTAAACTCATTAAAACGCCAATAAGAAAAAATAATGCTGAACAACGATATGATAAATGCTGCCAGTATTAATCCTTTGTTTTGTTTTTTGGCAGCAAGGAAAAAGGCAATAATTGCCAGAATACAGGCAATCGACCCGGGTATCATGCCTGCCAATCCTACCAGCGGAATAAATGCCAGTATCAATGCTATAATACCAATAATTAAAGAAATAATTCCCAATATTTTTGACGAAGATGTTGTTTTTTCAGTATTTTCCATAAAATTTAATATTTTAATGTTTAACTATTTTACAGTTTTTTATTCATTTCAATCCGTACAAAATTAATTGATTTTTTCGTTTCATACAAACATATTTAATACCTGGTAACTATTCACCCCCTCTCGTCATTGCGAGCGTAGCGAAGCAATCTCACCATGCAGCCACTTCTTCATATAATACCAAAACCGCTAATAAAAGAATAAAAAACAAAGGCAAAATGTATGATATACTTAGTCGTCCCTTAAAAACTCATTTTAATCTTTCTTGTACTTTTCTTTTTTTCCGCAAAAAAGAAAAGTTCCCAAAAGAAAAAACTCGTCTCGTCAGCAATGACGAGACAAATAATTTCTTATAAATACGACATTATATAATTCATATTTAATAGGATAGACACTTTTTAAGGGACGACTAAATATTGTGTTAGCATTCGATATTTCTTTGAATAATCGTTGATTTGATGCCGACTTGCTAACAAGATAATTAAAACAATTCGCTTCGCTTTTGTTTTAAAACTGTTAGTCTGTCGGCATCCCGTCAAAAACTCTTATAAGAGTTTGACGGGACAAAATTCATTTCATTCTTTTGTTAGCGGTTTGGTATGAATTTCATACTTTAAAAATTATCCTGTATTTTTGTAAAAAAATCTGATACATGAAGAAGGTTTTGATATTCGGATTACTGTTTTTAATGATGCGGCAAGGGTATTCGCAAAATGAACGTATTTCTCGTTTAAATTACATTGAACAGTATAAACAGTTTGCCATTGAGCAAATGCGAACAACAGGCATACCAGCAAGCATAACGTTGGCACAGGCATGCCTTGAATCGGACGATGGTAACAGTTGGCTTGTCAACGAAGCCAATAATCATTTTGGTATTAAATGCGGTTCTACTTGGACCGGTGAAAAAGTTTACAAGGATGATGACAACCCAAACGACTGCTTTCGCAAATATGCCAGTGCTAAGGAAAGTTTTAATGACCATTCATCTTATCTGATGAATACCAAACGCTATGAACTGCTCTTTCAACTCGATAGTAAAGATTATAAAGGCTGGGCTCGTGGATTAAAAGATGCTGGCTATGCTACGAACCCGCAATATGCCGATATGCTTATTAAAATCATTGAAGATTTTCAGTTATATCAATACGACGAAACAGTAAATCGCTCTGCTGTAACAGCGACTAATCAGGCTAAAGGCAAAACCGCCGCTGCCGATTGGAATGTGGCTATTACCAAACACGAAGTTCAAAAAAACAACGAAATTAATTATATCATTATTCGTGAAGGCGATACGTATGATGCCATTGCTAAAGAATTTGATTTGTGGGACTGGCAACTTTTAAAATACAACGACCTTACCAAAGACAGTGCGTTAAAGGTGGGAGCAGTATTTTATATTCAACCCAAAAGGAATAAGGCAGAAATTGGAAAGGAAAAGCACACCGTTAAACCGGGCGAAACACTTTACAGTATTTCTCAATATTATGGCATTAAATTGAAAAAATTACGATTTAAGAATAATATCATGTCCGATAAAGATGTTGATGCCGGTGAGGTAATTTATCTTCGTAAACGCAGACCGTTAACACCTGAAACTATTAAATAGTATGACATTGATAAAATCCATATCAGGCATTAGAGGAACTATTGGAGGTTCTATAGGAAACAATCTGACTCCGATAGATGTTGTACTTTTTTCCTCGGCATATTATGCATGGTGCAAACAGCAAGCAACGCATGAACATAAAATAAAAATAGTGGTAGGACGCGATGCCCGTATCTCCGGTAAAATAATACAGTCGCTGGTCGTTAACACTTTATTGGCATGTGGCGCAGATATAATAAATATTGACATGGCAACTACACCTACTACCGAAATGGCAGTTGTTGCCGAAAATGCCGATGGCGGTATTATTATTACGGCAAGCCATAATCCTTCGCAATGGAATGCCTTGAAACTGTTAAATCGTTATGGCGAATTTCTTTCTGCTACCGATGGTGAACAGATATTGTCGTTAAGCACAAAAACATCTTTTTCTTTTGCCACGGTTGAACATTTAGGCGTGGAACATGCTAAAAATTATCTGGATTATCATATTCAAAAAATACTGTCGTTGTCTGCTGTCAAAAAAGAAACCATTGCACATGCTTCCTTATCTGTTGTGGTGGACGGTATAAATTCGGTTGGTGGTATTGCTATTCCTGCATTGCTCCATGCGTTGGGTATAAAAAATATTATACTGCTGAATGGTACTCCTGATGGACATTTTGCACACAATCCCGAACCATTGGACGAACATCTGGAACAAATCAAACAAGCCGTGGTAGAACATAATGCCGATATGGGTATTGTGGTTGACCCCGATGTGGACAGACTTGCCTTTATTTGTGAGGATGGAAGCATGTTTGGTGAAGAATATACATTGGTTTCCGTTGCCGATTATATTTTACAACAGAACAATGGAGGCATCACTGTTTCAAACCTCAGTTCGTCCAAAGCATTGGACGACATTACCGCACAATATAACGGTACATGTTTTCACGCAGCGGTAGGAGAAGTTAACGTTGTTCAATGTATGAAAGAAAAAAAGGCTATTATAGGAGGCGAAGGCAACGGTGGCATTATATATCCGGCATTACATTACGGCAGAGATGCGTTGGTGGGCACAGCCCTGTTTTTAAGTTATTTTGCCAAAAAAGGAATGAAAATGTCTGCACTCAAAGCATCGTATCCTGCCTACGTTATGATGAAGCACAAAATAAACCTCACTTCCAACCACGATTTCAGTCGTATAAAACAAAATATAGAAGAAAAAATACCCTGCATTCATAAATCAACCATAGACGGCATACGCCTTGATTTTGAAGAGGGCTGGGTACATGTACGACCTTCCAATACAGAGCCGATTATCCGTATTTATGCCGAAGCACCAACCAAAGAAAAGGCATGGGATTATATAAATCTTATTCTGAATGTAATTTGAAAGCATAGATGGATACCATGGTCGTACTCATATTATCCATCCTTTTATTGCTGTCCTATTTTTTTGAACTCACTTCGGTAAAAAGCAAAATACCTACTGTTATTCTACTAATCATTCTCGGATGGCTTATAAAACAAGGCATTTTGTTTTTGGGTATTTCGCTGCCTCCCATTGAAAATACGCTGCAAAGCATCGGAACTATCGGGTTAATACTGATAGTATTTGAAGCCACTCTCGATTTACGCTATTCGCATGATAAACTTAATCTGTTTTTGAAAACTATTTTATTTTCTATGGTTTCGATATTGCTATTTTCGTTTGCCTTTGCTTTCATATTTATGTACTGGAAAGGAACGTCCTTTTTTATTTCGTTTGTAAATGCCGTTCCCTTTTCTATCGTTAGCAGTGCCATTGCTATTCCCAGCACACAACACTATAAGAAAATTAAGGATTTTATTATTTATGACAGCACTTTTTCCGATATTTTTGGCATACTGATATTTAATCTTGTTTTAAATCTGAATGGCAATGCTTTTTTTAAAGGAACAACGGTTTATGCTTTAGAAATACTGTTGTTGCTGTTTTTTTCGTTGATAGCAGCCATTTTATTGGCTGTCTATATAAGAAAAATCAAACATCATGTAAAATTCATTCCTATTCTGATTTTTATTATTTTCTTTTATGAATTAATGAAGTTGTTGCAATTGCCAGGATTGATATTTGTATTGATTTTTGGCTTGTTCATTGCCAATTTTGACTATATTATCCGTATTCACGAAAAACATTTTAAACGATTTGGCGTTGTATTGGAAGAGATTCCCAAATTCAAAGGCATCGTTAGCGAATTTACTTTTTTGGTGCGTTCTGTTTTTTTTCTGCTATTAGGATATTCCATTTCACTTAGTATGGATGAAATAATTGCTTCGCTTCCGGTGGTTTGTATCATTGTCTTGTTGATTTTTATTGTTAGATATTTATCATTGCTCTTGTTTCGTATCAACGTATTTCCTTCACTTTTTGTCGCACCGCGTGGACTTATTACTATTGTTTTATTTTTCTCTATCCCTACTAGTTTGAACATGAGTATGGTAAATAAAAACGTTATTATATTGATTATACTGATTACCACGTTGATAATGTCGCTTGCATTATATTTTTCTCATTCATCTCTCAACATGGATGACGAACACTCCATTCATTCGATAGATGAAGATATTGGAACAGATGTTTCGTAAATGGTCGTCCCTAAAAATTACTTATCCTATTAAATATGAATTATATAATGTCGTATTTATAAGAAATTATTTGTCTCGTCATTGCTGACGAGACGAGTTTTTTCTTTTGGGAACTTTTTTTACTGTACTATAAATGCTCTTTTTTAAGGTCAGTAAGAGCCTGCATGATAATAGTAGGTTTATTTTTTTATTTAAAAATCATGCAGGGTTCTTTTTTGCGAAAAAAAAGAAAAGTACAAGAAAGATTAAAATGAGTTTTTAAGGGACGACTAAATATAGTAATCAAGTAATCTTTGTTTTATCCATTTCTTCTTAATTTGTTGTAGTTTTGTAAAAATAATTTATGTGTGGCATTGCAGGCATAGTAGATTTTAAACATAATGTGGCTCCATATCAGGAATCATTAAAAAAATCTGTCGTTCTGCTTGCTAACAGAGGTCCTGATAGAAACGGAATATATAACGACGAACATGTTACTTTGGGTCATGCTCGCCTTGCCGTTATTGATACTTCGGATAATGCATCTCAGCCTTTTTCAGACATCACCGGAAATTATACCATCGTATTTAATGGTGAATTTTATAATTATAAAGAAATTAAAAAACAATTAGAACAAAAAGGTTTTTCTTTTAGAACTCATTCGGACACCGAAGTTTTATTATCGTTATACATAGACAAAGGAGTTAATTGTTTGTCTTATATCAACGGTGATTTTGCCTTTGCCATTTACGATAAAGTTAAGCAACAAGTATTTATTGCCCGTGACCGATATGGCATAAAACCTTTAGTGTATTATCACCGTGAGGACAGAACTATTTTTTCTTCAGAAATAAAAGGAATATTGCCCTTTTTAGACAAAAGACCCGCATTATCTTATGAGGCATTAAACCTATACTTACAGTTGAATTACATTCCTGCCCCATGGACTATTTATGATTCTATTTATAAACTTAAACCCGGACATTATCAAATAATTAATGCTAACGGATTTCAAGACATTCCTTATTATTCAATTCCAGAAATATCAACGGAAATAGAAAAAAATGAATCTAATATATATAAAACGTTCAAAGAATTATTAGTAGCATCGGTCGAAAGACGATTAATCGCTGATGTCCCATTAGGAACTTTTTTAAGTGGTGGATTAGATTCAAGCATTATTACTGCTATTGCCCATGAGTTTGTTTCAGAGTTATCAACCTTTACTGTTAGTTTCAAGGATTACCCATACTTTGATGAATCCAATGATGCGAAACAAATAGCCAATTTTTTACACACAAAACATCATACCATTCCTATTTCGGGAAAAGATTTATTAAACGAAATTCCATTTATTCTTGATTATTTAGATGAACCTTTTGCAGACAGTTCTGCCATAGCCGTTTCGGCACTTGCCAATTATACTAAACAACATATTACCGTTGCACTTTCGGGTGATGGTGCCGATGAATTGCACGGTGGCTACAATAAACACAGAGCACACTTAATAGCTTTTAACCAGAAGCATTTTAAGTATGCTACACAAAAAATAAGTTCCCTGCTTCGGGTATTCCCTGCTTCACGTAATAATAACTTTTCAAATAAAATAAGGCTTATTCAAAAATACACACAGGGATTGTTGCTCGATTACCCTCAACGATACTGGTACTGGGCATGTTTTAATCATGAAGATGAAGTTACTCGTTTGCTAAAAGATAAAGATTCCATACTATTACCCGACTTACATCGTTTGCTTACTAAATCAGGAAAAGATATGAATGAAATATTGTATAACGATTTGTATCTGGTATTACCTAACGATATGCTTTTTAAGACCGATAGCATGAGTATGATGCATGGACTTGAAGTACGCGTTCCCATGCTCGACCATACCGTTGTAGATTATGTAGCATTGTTACCTGCCTCGCTAAAAATAAACAAACAGGGACAAAAATTATTGTTGCGTAAAGCGTTTGGCAATATGCTGCCTTCAGAAATTTTAAAAAAGCCAAAACATGGTTTTGAAATACCTCTTCATTACTGGCTCAACGGGGCATTAAATTATCTTGTTCAAGAATTACTGAACGAAAAATTCATAAAAGAACAGAACTTATTTAATTACAATACAATCGCCTTGCTTTTGCATCGTATGAAAAGCGTTAATCCCTCCGATTCAGCCATTCATGTATGGAACCTTATTGTTTTTCAGTATTGGTGGAAGAAAAATTATTATTCGTCATAGCAATAAGAATATCCGTAAAATAAGAATATACTTTATCGTAAAATTACGTATCATAAAATAAATTAACTTTGCGACGTATGAAACGAGTTTTACGAATAGTAAATCGCTTTAATTTAGGCGGACCGACCTATAATGCAGCGTATTTAACCAAGTATTTAGCACCGGAATACGAGACATTACTTATTGGTGGCATTTGCGATGATGACGAAGAAAGTTCAGAATTTATTTTAAATAATCTTGGCATCAAAGCAGAAGTTATTCCCGAAATGAAGCGGTCTATAAATGGGTTAGGCGATATACAAGCCTATCAGAAAATTAAAAAAATAATTCGTGAATTTAAGCCCGATATTATTCATACACATGCATCCAAAGCCGGCATGTTGGGCAGACGAGCCTCTATAGGAATGGATATTCCAGTATTAGTGCACACGTTTCATGGACATGTGTTTCATTCCTATTTTAATAGGTTAAAAACCCAAACATTTATTTATATGGAACGTTATCTGGCTAATCAAACCGATGCCATTGTCGCCATAAGTAATGAGCAAAAACATGAATTAGCCCATGTGTACCACATTGCCGATGAAAGTAAAATATCAGTTATACCTCTGGGTCTTGATTTAAGCCAATTTACCGATAACCAAGACGAAAAAAGATATATATTTCGAAAGGAGAATCATCTGGATGATGATGAAATAGCCATAGCAATTGTTGGAAGGCTGGCACCCATAAAAAATCATCAATTGTTTGTTAAGTCCATAGCCAAAATAAAACAACAAACTGGCAAAAAAATACGTGCCTTTATTGTAGGCGATGGGCAAATGCGAACGGAGATTGAAAATTTAGCCCATGCGTTCAATCTGGTTATAAGCCCCAATGGTTCTAAAACGCTAAAACCCGATATTCGTTTTTCCAGTTGGATAAAAAAGGTGGATTATGTATATGCAGGCGTAGATATAGTTGCCCTTACTTCGCTCAACGAAGGTACACCTGTCAGTTTGATTGAAGCACAAGCATCTGGAAAACCTGTGGTAAGCACCGATGTAGGAGGAATTAGAGATATTGTTCTGGAAGGAAAATCAACATTGTTATCGCCACCCAATGATGAAAATGCTTTTATAGAAAATTTAAAAGAATTAATTCTAAATGATGAACTGCGGAGGCAAATGAGTTATACTGCAGTGGATTTTGTGATGAATAATTTTCAATATACCCGATTGGTTAATGATACCGATAACCTTTATCAACGATTGCTTATGAAAAAAAACCAATGGCAGAAATCAAAAATAGCCATATAAAACATTTATGTTTATTAAAATCAATTCATGTTTTTGAAATATTTCAATAATATTTTATACCTTTGACCTAAATTTTAAAGAGTTGAAACAAAATTTTTTTTTATATAATCTAAGACCCTTGGGAAGCAAAAAGAATAAAAGGCAATTTGTCCTGTTTAACACGTCTGTTCTTATAAAGAACGGTTATCAATGGTTTGTATTGATATTGTTATCGTGTATAATGACCTCGTGTGGCATTTTTAACTCCAATGAAATGTTTCGCGTGCCTGCCGATTATAAGTACTCCGATTTTAAACCCAACGAACAAGAATATAAAATTCAACCGTTTGATAAATTGGATATAAAAATATTTTACAACAACGGTGTAAATCTGATAGAATTAAATCAGGCAACAATCGTACAAAATGCGTTTGAATATGATGTTGAGTATGATGGTCAGGTAAAACTTCCATCGTTGGGAAGAGTGTCGTTGGAAGGGCTTACTGTTCGTCAGGCAGAGGATTTTCTGGAAAAAAAGTACAAGGATTTTATAGTAGAGCCATTTGTTAAAATAAATGTTACCAACAAACGCGTCATTGTGTTTGTAAACGGTGCAACCAGTGGTAGAGTTCTGACATTAAAAAATGACAATTATTCGCTTATAGAAGCCTTAGCCGAATCGGGCGGTATTAGTGATTTTACCAAATCGTACCGTATAAAATTGTTGCGTGGCAATATGAACAATCCCGAAATATATCTTTTCAATTTGCAAAAAGTATCTAACATGAAAAATGCAAATTTTGTGCTTCAGGCAAATGACATTATTTATGTAGAAGCACGTCCACGATACGCATCCAAAGTGCTTTCTGAAATTACACCTTACCTGAGTTTACTTTCCAGTGCCTTGTTGGTTTACAGTATTTTTAAATAAAAGAATAAGATGGTAACAGAACGCAAAAAAATACCTATTCTCAATGAAAAAATTGATTTTTATGTACTGTGGTATATTTTTAAACGCTCCATCATAATCAGTCTCTTATTTTTTATCATAGCCATAGGAGTTGCATTTATTTATTTGCGATATACGCCTCCCCTTTATAAGGCATCGTCTGTTATACAAATAAAAAATGAAAACGATAATACACAACAAATACTCGAATTGTCTTCTATAAAAGAAGAAATCAATCTGAATCAAACCATCGAATTATTGCGGTCTCCCGTGTTTTTAAAAAGGACGTTCAATAAATTGCCCTTGTATATAAGTTACTATTCACAGGGAACTTTTTTGGCTTATGAACTTTATCGCAGTAGTCCGTTCCGGGTAGATTATGAAGTTAGCAATCCTGTTTTTTATCAGTTACCTATTTATGTTTCGTTTACCGACGATGGTACAATTTTACATTATAAATTAAACAATGCTTCCATAGAAAAAAGAATTTCATTAAATCAGTGGATAGACTTGAAAGGCTTAAAAATGAAATTAACTATTGCCGATTCCGCTGCCATAAAAGAGCAATCCCAAAAAATAAAAAATGATTCCTACTTTTTTACCATCAACGATAGTTCGTATGTTCAAAATCAATGCAGTAACCAGTTAGAAGTTTTTGTTTTAAATAATAATGCCAACACCATTCAAATTTCTTACACCGATAAAAATCCAGCCAAAGCATCGGAAATAGTAAAAACGATTGCCGAAGAATTTATCAATTTTGATGTAGAAAACAAAATAGCCAGTTCACAAAAAATTCTATCCTTCATTGATATTCAGAGCAAAATGATTTATCAAATTATTGATAGCCTTGAAGAACAATTAATGCAGTTTAGAAATATACACCATCTTGCACTTAGCGAAGATGAAAAATCAAACCCAGTTTCACGATACGACCAGTTGGCATCTAAAGTTCAGGATGAGTTGGAAAATCTTGAAATAGAACTGTATAGTTATCAGAATATCATTGCATCGCTGGAAAAAAAGCCAGACATGTCTGTATTTGAACTTATCTCTATTCTACCTTCATCAAATCCTATTGTAATGAATATTGTAACTAAAATTCAACAGTTGGATGAACAGAAAGAACAGGTACTTGCCAGTAAAACGCCCAACAGTTTTCAAATAAAAACCATTAACCATCAAATAGAAAATCAGAAAAAAACATTGGTAGATTTTCTTAAAATATCGCAGCAACGATTGCTGGACAAGAAAAAATTACTGGAACAAAAACTAAACGAATATCAAAGCAAGGAGTTTGGTACGAGTTCATTATCCGATTTGGATTATTTAAAGTTAAAAAGATTATACGATATTAATATTGGTTACTATAATAAATTGCTTGAGAAGAAAACGGAATACATGATTAATCAAGCAGGGAGTGTGAGCCAGAATATTATTTTGCAAAATGCCCTTATACCGTCAACACCTATTTCTCCCTCCAGAAATATGGTGATGGTTATTTCATTGGTAATAGCCTTACTGCTAAGCCTCACGGTAATCGTTGTTCGCTATTTACTCTATAACCAAATTACTTCTGCGGAGGAAGTTCAGTCTTATACCAATGCAAAAGTGTTGGGTATAATACCGCTGTATAAATCAAAACTTCCTGTTTCACAATTGCTAATAGACATTAAACCCAATTCTGTTTTTAGCGAATCGTTCAGAGCATGTCGTTCCAGTATAGATTTTATGCAAAAAGACACACGGCAAAATATAATTGCCATTTCTTCTACCATTAGCGGTGAAGGAAAAACATTTGTAGCCATTAATCTTGCCGGTGTGTTTGCTCTTCAGGATAAAAAAGTAATAATTCTTGACCTGGATTTGCGTAAACCAAGAATACATATAAGTTTCAATACCGATAACAGTAAAGGAATTTCTACTATTCTTATTGGGAAAAATGCTATAGACGATTGCATCAAAAAATCTAAAATACAACATCTTGATTTTATTACGGCGGGACCTGTTCCACCTAATCCATCCGAACTGATTACACTGCCCAGTTTTGATAATTTTATAGATGAATTGTCTCAGCGATACGATTATGTCATTATTGATACGCCACCGCTGGGATTGGTTTCCGATGCACTTACTGTATTTAAAAAAGCAAACTTTCCCATTTACATCATCAAACCGCTTTACTCAAAACGTTCATTTCTATACAATATCAATCATTTGATTGATGAAAAAGGAATCGAGTCTCTTATGGTAATTATTAATGCATTTGATTACGAAAAATCCAAATACAGTAACTACGGCTATTCTTATAATTATGGATATGGATATATTACCGATTCGGAAAATCATTACTATGAAGATGTACCTGTAAAAAAGACTAATAAAATAAGACGCATGTTTAAAAAGATTGGCTTATGATTATTTTTTGGAGCGTCTTTATACTTATAGCATTTGTTTTTTCATGGTTGCTCCATATATATTTTTATAGAACATCCAAATATTATAATATTCATAAGGTAAACCAAAGAGGAGTTCGATGGAATTCACAATCAAAGCCTGTAGCCGGCGGATTTACTTTTTTCTTCAGTTACATTTTTGCTGTTACTTACTTTTTTATCACACAGGATTTGCAAATAAATCCCATTTCGGTGGAGTATCTTTATATTTCTGTAGCCCTTATTTTTGCTTTTTTTACTGGGCTTGCCGACGACATGCTTTCCATTCCTCCATTGTTTAAATTCTTTTTGCAAGCCATCTGTGGATTGCTGATAATTTATGCCGGCATATATATTCATCTGTTTAACAACGAATGGCTCAATTACGCATTAACTTTATTCTGGTATATCGGTATTATTAATTCCATTAACATGCTTGATAATATGGATGCTGTTTCTACTGTTGTAAGTATTAGCATTATTGTAGGGTATATTCTATTAAATATTTTCTTCTTTCATAACCTTTTTGAATTAATGATTTTGGTAAGTATGGGAATTGCACTGCTTACCTTTTTATACTATAACTGGCATCCTGCCAAAATGTATATGGGCGACAACGGTAGTCTTTTCCTTGGATTGTTTTTGGCTGTCTTTGGTGTTAAGTATATATGGAATCCTTCGCCTGAAGTTCTTTCCACCATGGCTGTATCGCTTAAACCTTTTTTATTGATTTTACTCTTTTTTTTAATCCCGCTAACCGATACAACTACGGTTACTATCTATCGGCTTATGCAAAAACGTTCTCCATTTGTGGGTGGCAAAGACCATACGACCCATGCTCTTTTTTATCGCGGACTGTCTGAATCAAACATTGCTATCTTTTTATTTATTATTAATTTAATAGGAGTGTGTTTTGCTACTGCCTTTTTACTTTTAAAATCCATCTCACCAATTATAACTCTTATTTCGTTTTTATTTTGTACCTTTGTGGTTCTTTTTTTATATATCAATGCACTACGAAATAATAAACAAAATACAACTCAGAATTAAGGTTATTTTTAAAAGTATTGCTTTTAAAATTTTTATTTTTCTTTTAGCGTTTTTTTTAGTTTACTTATTATATAAAGGTTTAATTTTTAACCAAACAGAAAACAACAACCCTTCTTCTTTTGCTAATAATTCAAACATGTATGTTGCTTCTGTTGAAATTCCCGACACTGTCTTTTTTGCCAAAGAACGTGTCCCCATCGAATTTTATGATGTGTACGAAAGTCTTGACCGTGAAATGACTGTTAATACCTATTGGCATTCTCAAACCATTTTACTGCTGAAAAAAGCCAGCCGTTTTTTTCCTGTTATTGAACCTATTCTAAAAAAACAACGTATTCCAGACGATTTTAAATATCTGGTCATTGCTGAAAGTGGCTTTGCTAATGCGGTTAGTCCTGCTGGTGCCAGTGGATTCTGGCAATTTATGAAAGCCACGGCACAAAAATATGGATTAAAAATAAACGACGAAGTGGACGAACGATACAATCTGGAAAAAGCCACTGCTGCAGCGTGCAAGCATTTAAAAGAGTTGTACAATACCTATAAAAACTGGACTATGGTAGCCGCTGCTTATAACATCGGGGGTGGTAATCTTGATAAAATTATTTCCAACCAAAAAACTTCCAACTATTACGATTTATATTTCAATGAAGAAACAGCCCGATACGTGTTTCGTATCGTTGCCCTTAAAATTATTTTCGAAAATCCAGAAAAATATGGATTTTATTTACCAAAAAAACAACATTATCCCTTTATACCCACCGACATAGATACCATTGATACACTTATACAAGATTTGCCACAGTTTGCCATAGACAAGGGCATTAATTATAAAATATTGAAATTATTTAATCCCTGGCTACGTAAATATCAATTAACGGCGAGCAAAGAAGACCCATTCATTATTAAAATACCAAAACCTAAATACAGAGAAATGAAATATTTACAGCAGGAATTTCGTCTTTATGATTCTATTTCTCAACCCATAGATACGATGTAAGGAAAAAATATGAGTCAGGATGCCATAGAAGTTTTTGGTGCACGGGAACATAATCTTAAAAATATTGATGTTACAATACCTCACTATGCACTTACCGTGATTACAGGCTTATCGGGAAGTGGTAAATCATCGCTTGCGTTTGATACATTGTATGCTGAAGGACAGAGACGCTATATGGAAACCTTCTCGGCTTATGCCCGTCAGTTTATTGGCGATTTGCAACGTCCCAACGTGGACAAGATAGATGGGCTTTGCCCTGTTATTGCCATAGAGCAAAAATCTGTATCACGTAATCCACGCTCTACCGTAGGAACAATAACTGAAATATACGACTATTTACGTTTGCTGTATGCACGAATTGGAGAGGCTTATTCTTATGAAACAGGCGAAAAGATGGTCAAATATACCGATACGCAAATTTATGATTTGATATTTACCTATTTTGAAAATAAAAAAGTAATTGTTTTTGCTCCACTCATACGTGGACGCAAAGGACACTACCAGGAATTATTTGAACAGTTGCGTTTAAAAGGATTTTTGTATGTACGTATAAACGGAGAATTGGTTGAACTTAAACCCGGCTTAAAACTCGACCGCTATAAAACATACTTTATTGAACTGTATATAGACCAGTTAACGGTAAGTCAAAAAAACGAAAAACGACTACACCAAGCCATTCAATTGTCATTAAAACAGGGAAAAGGAACGTGCATGTTGATGGAGGAAAACACCAAACAAATTCGCTACTTTAGCAAATCGTTTATGTGCCCAACCACTGGCTTGTCATACAACGACCCGGCACCTCATACGTTTTCATTTAACTCACCACAGGGTGCTTGTCCTGTATGTAATGGATTTGGTACTGTTTCGCATGTGGACATAAAAAAAATTATTCCCGATAATACCTTGTCTATTGCACATGGCGGAATTGCACCACTTGGCAAATATCATGTCTCGCCTGTCTTTTCACAATTGGAAACCATAGCAGCCTATCACGATTTTTCATTAAATACACCTATTAACAAACTTCCCGAAGAGTTGATAAATATTATTTTATACGGGTCTTCCGAAAATTATAAAAGTCAACATAACGATTTTTATTTTGACTTTTTTCAATGGGAAGGGATTGTGAATTATATCATGCATCAATACGAAGATTCTACCAACAGCAAAGCCAAACAGTGGTCTGAAGATTATGTCGATACCTCTGTTTGTCCCGAATGTCATGGGTTGCGTTTAAAAAAAGAATCATTACATTTTAAAATTAATGGTAAAAATATTGGCGAAGTAGCATCCATGAATTTGGACAAACTGTATATCTGGATTGAAGAACTTGAAAATCAGTTGACCGATAAACAAAAACAAATAGCACACGATATTTTAAAAGAAATTGAACATCGCGTAAAATTTATTTTGGATGTGGGCATAAATTATTTGCACTTGAATCGTCCCTCAAACAGTTTATCGGGTGGCGAAAGTCAGCGTATAAGACTTGCCACACAAATAGGAAGTCAGTTGGTAAATGTGCTTTATATTTTGGATGAACCCAGCATAGGCTTGCATCAACGCGACAATGCAAGACTTATTCAGTCGCTAAAAAATTTGTGTAATCTGGGAAATACCATCATTGTAGTTGAACACGACAGGCAAATTATCGAATCGTCTGATTATATTATAGATTTAGGTCCCGTAGCGGGAAAACAAGGTGGAGCAGTAGTGGCTCAAGGAACACTTGACGAAGTAAAAAAACAGCATTCGCTTACCAGTCAATATTTATCGGAGGAAAAAATAATCAATATACCCTTAGAACGACGAAAGGGGAATGGATTGTTTATTGAACTAAAAAAGGCATCTGGAAATAATTTAAAAGATATTACCGTACAATTTCCATTGGGAACCTTTATTTGCGTTACAGGCGTTTCTGGAAGTGGAAAGTCGTCCTTGGTTAAAGAAACGTTATATCCCATTTTATCGCACTATTTTTACAGAAGCATTAAAAAACCTTTGCCCTATCAATCTATAGAAGGCATTGCATTTATAGATAAAGTAATAGAAGTGGACCAATCTCCTATTGGCAGAACACCACGTTCCAACATTGCTACCTACACCAATATTTTTACGGAGATTCGCAATCTTTTTGCTATTATGCCGCTCTCTAAAGTACGTGGATATAAAACAGGACGTTTTTCGTTTAATGTAAAAGGTGGACGTTGCGAAACATGTAAAGGCTCCGGTGTTAAAACTATCGAAATGAATTTCCTGCCCGATGTTTATATCGATTGCCCCGATTGTAATCGTAAACGCTATAATCGGGAAACCTTGGAAATACGATATAAAGGAAAATCTATTAGCGATGTACTGGATTTAACAGTAGAACAGTCACTCGATTTTTTTGAAAATATTCCAGTTATTCATAATAAGTTAAAAGCGTTGTACGATGTCGGATTGGGCTATATATCGCTGGGACAGCCTGCCACAACATTAAGCGGAGGCGAAGCACAACGTGTTAAACTGGCAGCAGAATTTACCAGAAAAGATACAGGAAAAACCTTATACATTCTTGATGAACCTACAACAGGACTTCATTTTGATGATATACGAATCTTATTAAAACTTTTACATCGGTTAGTAAATAAGGGAAATACCATTATCGTCATTGAACATAATTTAGATATTATAAAACAGGCCGATTATATCATCGATATGGGACCAGAAGGTGGAGATAATGGTGGATATGTTGTGGCACAAGGAACTCCAGAAGAAATTGTTAAACAAGCAAAAGGATATACATCTTCTTTTTTAAAAAAAGAAATAACTTTTAATCTACAACATACGTAAAACCACTAAATTTTTTTATTATGAATAATGGTGACGAAAAAATTATCAGGGCTTTGGAACCCAAAAGTTGGCATGAAATCAAAGCACACGATTCATGGCATATCTTTAAAATTATGGCAGAATTTGTTCAGGGATTTGAAAAACTGGCGAAAGTAGGTCCCTGTGTTACCGTCTTCGGTTCTGCGCGTACCAAACCCGATAATAAATATTATCAACTTGCCGAAGATATTGCCTATCATATTACACAAAAAGGCTTCGGTATTATTACTGGAGGCGGACCTGGTATTATGGAGGCTGCCAATAAGGGTGCTAAACGTGGTGGTGGCAAATCGGTGGGCGTTAATATTGTACTTGAATTTGAACAGCATCCCAATCCTTATATTGATAGTGATAAACTTATCAATTTTGAATATTTTTTTATTAGAAAAACCATGTTTACAAAATATGCACAGGGTTTTGTAGTACTTCCCGGAGGCTTTGGTACGTTTGATGAACTGTTTGAAGCACTTACCCTTATTCAAACGCATAAAATTGCCCGTTTCCCTATTGTATTGGCAGGTAAGGAATATTGGAGTGGACTGCTCGAATGGATAAAAAATGTTGTATTGAAAGAACAAAACAATATCAGCGAAAAAGATTTGGAATTGCTCTATGTTGCCAACGATGCCGAAGATGTTGCCAATCATATTCATCAATTTTATCAAGAATACTATCATAAACCAAATTTTTAGCATATTAAAAAATTATGCCTAAACATTTGTTTTTTTTCATTTGTATGTTTTATTTTAGCACACGATTTTTTAGAATTTTTTTTGTGAATAGAATACATCGGTCAAATAAAAAATTATTCTTAAACATTAAGAAACGGGATGATTATATCCCCGTTGTATCGTAATCATTTATTGAATTTATTGTTTAACTAAAAAATATGTATTATGGATTTTCCATCTGTAGAACCGTATAAAATTAAAATGGTAGAAGCAATGCATCCTTCTACACGCGAAGAACGCGAACGCTGGATTAAAGAAGCAAAATATAACCTCTTTAGTCTTGGCAGCGACAAAGTATTTATTGATTTATTAACCGATAGTGGAACCGGTGCCATGAGCGATAAGCAATGGTCGCAAATTATGCTCGGCGATGAAAGTTATGCCGGTGCCAGTTCATATTATCATTTAAAAGATGCCATAAAAGACATCATGGGATTTGAATATTTTCTTCCTACACATCAGGGACGTGCCGCCGAAAATGTACTTTTCAGTGCATTGGTAAAGGAAGGACATATTATTCCCGGTAATAGCCAGTTTGATACCACCAAAGGGCATATAGAATTTAGAAAGGCACATGCCATAGATTGTACCATTGACGAGGCTTTTGATACTGCACTTATACATCCTTTCAAAGGCAATGCAGATTTGAATAAATTGGAAGAGGTCATAAAAAAACATGATGCCAACATTCCATTTATCATTATTACTATTACCAACAACACTGCTGGTGGTCAGCCCGTATCGATGCAAAACTTGAAAGACGTGCGTAAGTTGGCAGACAAATATCACAAATTGGTTGTTTTTGATTCGGCTCGTTTTGCCGAAAACGCTTATTTTATCAAAACACGCGAAGAAGGGTATAAAAATAAAAGTATCCGCGAAATTGTTCGAGAAATGTACTCCTATGCCGATATCGCTACTATGAGTGCTAAAAAAGATGGCATTGTCAATATAGGTGGCTTTATAGGAATGAAATCAAAAGAAATTTTTACCAAAGCAACGACGTTCAATATCATGTTCGAAGGGTTCATTACGTATGGTGGTATGGCAGGAAGAGATATGAATGCGCTGGCACAAGGATTATATGAATCTACTGACTTTGATTACCTCACTGCACGCATAGGTCAGGTTAAATATTTGGGAGATAAGTTAAGAGAATATGGTGTACCCCTACAGGAACCCTCAGGCGGACATGCTATTTTTGTGGACGCACTTAAATTCTTTTCCCATATTCCACAATCAGAATATATTGCCCAGTTACTTGGCATAGAAATATATATAGAAGGTGGTATTAGGGGAGCTGAAATAGGAACGTTGCTTGCCGACCGTGACCCTGAAACCAGACAAGACCGCTATCCAAAATTGGAACTGTTGAGACTTGCCATTCCACGTAGAGTTTATACCAACAATCATATTGAATATGTGGCGGTAGCATTGAAAAATGTATTTGACCGTAGAAAGGAAATCAAAAAGGGTTTAAAAATAACGTACGAAGCCCCTATTATGAGGCATTTTACGGTCGAAATGGAACGATTATAATATCTCTCTTTACGTAAAAAAGTGAAGGTGATATGCTTTCATTTTTTATCTTCAGAACTCCTGATTTGGGGCAACCTAAAATGTCGCGGATTTGTAAATTAATTT
>CAYSIN010000035.1:0-26998 GCA_964431135.1 uncultured Bacteroidales bacterium | reverse complement strand
CCATTTTCTCGTTATTTTCAGTGTCGCTATCTTTTTTCTACGCCTTGTTGGTAACATCTGTGTAAACTTACAATTACGTTTATATTTTCATTATCCACAGTGGAGATGTTTTGATAAAATGCTGTTCATGTGAGTAATATTGAAAATGTGTCTTAAATAGTTCATTTTGTAACTACGTATATAAATTTACACTGACAAAAGTATAACTTTTTTTTTATTCCACCAATTTTTTTAAAAAAAGTTTTCATACCAAACCGCTAACAAAAGAATGAAATAAATTTTGTCCCGTCAGCAATGATGAGACATATATTTTTGATTAGGCTATGGCATCAATCATTTTAATATGCTTATCAACACACAGAAACATGGGATGTTTAAATTTATCTACCAGCGTATAATTATGAGTAGCCATCATAACAGCACACCCTTCGGCAGCAATAGATTCGAGCAACCGAACTACCATTTCTGAATTGGTTGGGTCTAAATTACCTGTTGGTTCGTCGGCAAGAATTAACTTGGGATGATTTAATAATGCTCTGGCTATAACGATACACTGCTGTTCGCCTCCGGATAATTCATGGGGCATACGTTTTAGTTTATCTACCATTCCTACACGTTCCAATACTTCACCAATGCGTGTATCGATTTTATCCTTTTTCCAACCGGTGGCTTTTAAAACAAATTTCAGGTTTTGATGTACATTTCTATCGGTCAAAAGTTGAAAATCCTGAAAAACAACACCAATTTTTCGACGCAAATAGGGAATTTTTGACTGTTTAATTTTTAATAAATTATATCCGCATACCTTTGCAATACTTCCTTCCAAGGGCAATTCAGCATAAAGGGTTTTAAAAAAGGATGATTTGCCACTGCCCACTTCACCCAATAGATAGGCAAATTCTCCTCTATGCAACGTAAAAGAAACATCTTGTAATACTAACTCTTCTTGTTGATATATTTGAATATCGGCATATTGAATGATTGGTTCGTTTTCTTCCATCATTTTTTTTGACAAAACTAATCATTTTTAATGTAAAAATTTGAAAATGTGAAAATGTGAAAATGTGGAAATGAGTTACATCATAAAGACGAGACAAGATAAATAAGGTTAAGCACAAGAACAGTAATCAACAAACAATTGTTAATTAAAATGTTTAAACATTGATTTTACCATGTTGAATACGATGTAACTTAGTCGGTTTAATTTGTATTCTTATGCGAAAAAAAATAACTCTACTTATTGTAGCGGGATTGATGTTTACTACGCCTGTTTTTTTAAAGGGTCAGCGTTCTTACATATATTACAATGAAAATTATCAGAATTTTAAAACAGCCTTAAATTTCTTTGATGAGGAAAAATATAGCGTTGCTCAGTATTTTTTTGAAAAATACAAAACTTCCCCCAATACGAATGAATTGCAAGTATCCGATGCGGCCTATTATATTGCAATTAGCGGTATAGAACTGTTTCAAAAAGATGCTGAAAAAAACTTACTGGATTATTTAAATCAGTATCAGGAAAATTCACGTACGCAATATGCCCAGTACAAAATGGGTATTTATAAATATCGCGAAAAAAAGTTTAAAAAAGCCATACCGTGGTTCGAAAAAGTAAAACCTGAATATTTAAGCAAGGATGAGCAAGCAGTATATTATTTCAAACTGGGTTATAGTTTTTTTGTTAATGAAGATTATGACAGGGCAGAAAAAAATTTTTATGAAATTAAGGATATCCCAAATACATATCATTCGCCAGCGTTATACTTTTATTCGCATATTGCCTATATCAAAAAAAATTATGAAACGGCACTAATGGGTTTTGAAAAACTTAAGAGCGATGAACTTTTTTCACCTATTGTACCTTATTACATCACTCAAATTTATTACTTGCAGGAAAAATACGATAAGGTAATTGATTATGCTCCATCATTTCTTGATTCGGCAAACACGCGTCGCGGACCAGAAATTGCCCGTATTATAGGTGAATCCTATTACAAAACCAATCGTTTTGGTGAAGCCATGCTCTATTTAGAAAAATATGCCGAATCTAATCCCAACTTGTCAAGAGCCGATTTGTATGAACTCAGTTATACCTATTATAAAACAGGATACATACCAAAGGCTGCCAAGACACTGGAAAAAATAACGATTAAAGAGGATACACTTTCGCAGCAGGCACTTTATACCCTTGCTTATTGCTATTTATATGATGGATTAAAAAATGAAGCCCGTATGGCACTTGAAAAAGCATCCAAAATGAGTTTTATCCCTGAGATACAGGAAGACGCTTTGCTTCAATATGCAAAATTATGCTTCGAACTGTCTTATAGTCCTTTTAATGAAGCCTTGCGTGCGTTTCAGCAATTCATTAAACTGTTTCCCAACTCACAACGCATGGATGAAGCATATACATACATGGGCAAGGCATTTCTTTTTTCCAAAAACTATAAGGAAGCCATCGAAACAATGGAAAATATTCAGCATATAACACCCGAGTTGGAAGAAGCCTATCAGCGTGCCACGTTTTACCGTGGGTTGGAACTGTTCAATAATCTGGATTATGAAAATGCCATTATTAATTTTGATAAATCCTTGAATAACGCCAAATACAATCATATTTATCATGCTCAGGCTATTTTCTGGAAAGGGGAAGCCTATTACAGACTCAAAGATTATAACAATGCACAGTCTTTATTTAATAAATTTGTCGTTACTCCCGGTGCTTTTAATACCGATATGTTTGCAATGGCTCATTATGATATAGCATACTGCTATTTAAAACAAAACGATTATAAAAATGCAGAACTCTGGTTTAGAAAATATATTAAAAATGAACCCGATTCCAATGTGGCTCAGGTATTTGATTCATACACACGCATAGGCGATTGTTATTTCACTGCACGTAAATATGAAGATGCCATTGAATATTATTCCAAATCTATTCAGGCTAAAAAGGCATCACCCGATTATGCACTGTATCAAAAAGCAATTTGTCAGGGATTGTTAAAACAATATACCGATAAAATTATTTCATTAAATCAATTGCTTATCGATTATCCGTCGTCTCCATATATAGATGACGCTACCTTTGCGCTGGCGTTGGCTTACAATTCTATTGAACAGAACGATATGGCTATTAGTACTCTAAAAAAACTGATTAGCGATTTCCCAAAAAGCGATTTGGTAAGACGCTGTTATTTGCAGATGGGAGTTATTTATTTCAATGCCGATAAAAACGAGGATGCCATTTCCATGTATAAATATGTTATCGAGAACTATCCGAATTCACAGGAATACAAAGATGCCTTTGTTGGTCTTAAAAATGTTTATATAGAAATGAATGACGTAAATACCTATTATACGTATGTTCAGGAAAAGGGAAAAGGAATAGTTATTCGTGCTGGCGAACAGGATTCTCTGACTTATAGTGTGGCAGAAAAAGTTTATATGAATGGCGATTGCAACAAATCATCTACCATGCTTTCCGATTATCTTAATAAATTTCCTCAGGGTATGTTTGCTGTTAATGCTCATTATTACCTTGCCGAATGTTTATCTAAAAACAATAGCATTGAAGATGCCTTTACTCACTATCTGGCTGTAGTGAATGCACCCAAGTCGGTTTTTACCGAACCTTCCTTGCTAAGGGTTGCCCATTATGACTATTCCAAACAGCGCTATCCAGAAGCAATGACAAACTACAAACAATTATTTGAAATTGCCGAATATCCTCAAAATACGTTTGAAGCAAAAACGGGACTTATGCGTTGTTGCTTTCAGATGGGAAGATATGACGATGCTAACAATTATGCCGTTTCGCTCTTAAAAGAAGGTAAATTATCGGATGAACTCTATCGTGAGGCTCATTATATTATAGGTAAATCGGCTTATATTCAAAATAAACTGGAACCGGCACTGGATGAGTTTCTGTTAATTGCTAAAAGTTGCAACAGTATTGAAGAAGCCGAAGCCAAATATCTTATTATTGATATTTATTTTAAGCAAAATAAATTTGATGCTGCCGAAAAAGAAGTATATGATTTTGTAAAGAAAAATACACCACATCAGTATTATCTGGCAAAATCATTTCTTTTGCTGGCGGATATTTATGTGGCACGCAACGATAATTTTCAGGCAAAAGCTACCCTGCAAAGCGTTATAGACAATTATAAAAATACGGATGATGGCATATTGAATGATGCCAAAACAAAACTGCAAACTATACTCGACAAAGAAAAAGCCGCTATGATGCCTGTACACGACAATACAATGAAAAATGATACCATTTCTATTGAAAATGAATAAACTTATGATAAAGAAATTATTATTGTTTTCGGCAGGATTTGTGCTTACGTTTCCAATGTTGGCACAAAATAACCTAAACCAGGAAGTCTCGGTGGTTAAACCTTACGAACCGACCATTGGTGATGCCTATAAAATCAATATCATGCCAAATATGATTGATACCAATCCCATGTTACTGAAGTTTGACTACAAACTTTTTCCGCAGCAATATCCGATTATTTTTCATGTAACACCTATACAACCTGCCAAAATGGTAGCAGAACCTGTAAATAAATTATATAATGCAAACATCAAATTTGGTTATGGTTTATATAATACTTTGTTGGGAGAAGTAATGATTAATACTACACGAAATAAGGATTATACTGCTGGCATGTACTATAATCACTATTCATCACGCGGAAAAATAAAATTGGAAAATGATTATAAATCGCCGGCATTGTTCAGTCAGAATCAACTCGATGCGTATGTCAAAAAATTTTTAGATAAATCTACGTTGTATGCCGATGGCTATTTTAACAGAATGGCTATTCATCAGTACGGATATTGCACTACTGCCGACAGTCTTTATAAAGCCATCAATGATGACAGTACCCTGCAACATTACGTTCATTTTGGTGCTCGGTTAGGATATAAAACTACTTACCTTGATTCAACCAAAATAAATCATCAGGAAGAATTGAGTTATAATTACCTCGAAGATAAATTTTCCAATTATCAGCACAACATTCATGTTTTTGGAACGGGAAATTACTTATATAACAAACAGTTCATTGGTGCAGATGTTACAGTGGATTGGAACAACCTGAATGCTCGCATGGATACTAACAACAAAGCCCTTATTTCTATTTTTCCCTGGATACGTTTTTTTGGCGAAACATGGCGTATCAATTGTGGCATTAGCATGGATGTAGATGCATACAGCGATAGTACGTTTTATCATTTTTATCCCAGAGCCAATATTCAATACAACGTGATTGAAAATTTTCTTATTCCGTATGCCGGTTTTGATGGCAAAATGATTTTGAATACGCTTCAAAGCACCGTATATGAAAATCCATACTTGAAACCCGGTTTGCCTCTGAAAAATACTAATCAGTTGATGCATCTCTTTGCAGGTTTCAAGGGAAATTTCAGTCGTCAGATTTCATATTTGTTTCAGGTAAATTACAGTTTATATGATTATTTACCCTTTTATATTAACGATACGGTATTGCCACAACATCAATTTATTGTAATGTATGATGGTGTTAAAGGAAAAGAATCGCAGGAAATTAAATTTTCGGGAGAGTTGGCTTATAAATTGAATGAAAAACTGAATATTCTATTGAACGGAAATTATTACCGCTATTCACTTGAACATTTATTAAAACCTTATCAAAAGCCTGAGTGGGATGTTATGTTTTCAGCACGCTACAATTTACGCAACAAAATTACTACTCAACTCGATATTTTTTCAATAGGTACTCGATATGCATACAACATGCTTCATCCGGAACAACCTGTTAAACTGTCTCCTTTTGTTGATGCCAATATTTCGTTTGATTATCACTATTCAAAACTCTTTGGTGCCTTTATTCGTTTCAATAATCTGTTAAATAAAAATTATTCTTATTGGAATTATTATCCGTCACAGCGTTTGCAAATACTTTTTGGACTTTCTTTTTCCATGTGACGGTATATTTAGCATGTGCTAAAAAAATTGTATTCATTTTGTCAGTCTCGTCATTACTGACGAGACGAGGACGAGTAAGGATACCGGCTAAACCTTCAAGGTTTTGCCAGGCATTATTTCCGACTAAACCTTGAAGGTTTTTTCAGGCAAGGCATTATCTCCGGCTAAACCTTGAAGTTTTTGCCAAAAGACACTCATCCCTTTTATACCAAATTGCAGTCAAAGAGGGTGAAACCCGAATTTGAGTATATAGTTGTATTATACCGATGAATATCGGTAAAAACCAAATTTGAATGCGTATCGGTATAAATCATTTTTTTGTTAGCGGTTTGGTATAAAATTATTTTTTTGAATTATTTAGGTTAAAAATTTGCGTAATAAAATAATTGTTCGTATCATTGCACGTTAAAATATCTGCAAGCAGATTAAAAATCATTTCTTTTATTTACTTAACTTTAAATCGTTTTTTATATGTTTGATGCAACAGAATTATCTTTAAAAAAACTTGTTGAATTACGCAAAATAGCCAAAGACATGAACATTAGATATGTGGACAGCCTTAACAAAGATATTCTTATACAAAAAATTATTGAAGCACAATGGCAAACAGAAAATGAAATTAATATAGATAGTACTACCAAAACAAATGAAATAAATAACGTCATTCCAGATAGTACTACTATGCTTCCTGTTAACGAAGAAGAAAATAACCTATCCGACACTCTTTATACTAAACGACATAAAAGAAAACGTACGGTTATTACAAACCCGACTACCCCAGCCGAAAATCAACTCAATTTATTTATTAACTCAACCAAAATGCCTGATAATACTAATAATGACGATGACCTTATACCTAAAAAACTTCAGGAAGGTTTTGAAGAAGATTTTATTCTGACCGAAGGAGTAACCGAAAACCATGACGAGGTTATACCAATTGAACCAGAAATTAAATCAGAAAATCCAGTTGAGCCTGTAATTATAGAAGAAACAGAAATTAAAAAAGAGCCTGTTTCAGCAGAAATAAAACCAAATCATTCATACAAAAATGGTCAATTTGAAAGGAAAATTATAGACAAGAATAACGATTTTGAAGGTATTATTTCGAGTATAGGTGTTTTGGAAATAATGCCCGAAGGATATGGTTATTTACGTTCCCCCGATTATAATTATCTTAATTCACCCGATGATGTATATGTGTCACTTCCGCAAATAAAACATCTTGGGTTAAAAACAGGTGATACGATTAAAGGAACACTGCGACCTCCGCGCGAAGGCGAAAAATATTTCCCGTTAATAAAAATTGAAGAAATAAATGGCTTTCCTCTAGAGTTGATTCGTGAACGTATTCCCTTTGACCATTTAACTCCCTTGTTTCCCAATGAAAAATTCAATCTTGCTTCTGGACCCAAAGCAACTATTTCGACACGCATCGTGGATATGTTTGCTCCTATTGGTAAAGGACAACGTGGATTAATTGTAGCACAACCAAAAACAGGTAAGACTGTGCTACTTCAGGAAATTGCCAATGCTATCGCATACAATCATCCCGAAGTGTATTTAATGATATTATTGATAGATGAACGCCCCGAGGAAGTTACCGATATGGCTCGTAATGTCAATGCCGAAGTTATTAGTTCTACTTTTGATGAACCAGCCGAACGACATGTAAAAATTGCTAATATTGTACTTGAACGTGCCAAACGCATGGTAGAATGTGGGCACGACGTTATGATATTGCTCGATTCTATTACACGTCTTGCCCGTGCTTATAACACCGTTGCACCTACTTCGGGTAAAATTTTAACTGGCGGTGTCGATTCCAATGCATTACATAAACCCAAACGTTTTTTTGGCTCTGCACGAAATATTGAAAATGGAGGCTCGTTGAGTATTATTGCCACTGCCTTAACCGAAACCGGTTCAAAAATGGATGATGTCATCTTTGAAGAATTTAAAGGTACTGGAAATATGGAATTGCAATTGGATAGAAAATTATCCAACAAACGAATTTTCCCTGCAGTAGATATTTTGGCTTCCAGCACACGTCGCGAAGAACTGTTGCACCCACAAGAAGTACTGAATAGAATTTGGATTTTGAGAAATTATCTTGCCGATATGACACCCGTTGAAGCCATGGAATTTTTTAGAGACCGACTGGCAAAAACACAATCAAACGAAGAATTTTTAATCACTATGAGCAATGACTAAAATTTGTTTAAAAACATTTTTTCTCTTAAAGGATATTCATTATTTTTGAACATAGTATTTTTGTATAATTATTCAATTAAAATTTTAATATGGCAAAAGAAAAAAAATTCATGACATGTGATGGCAATCAGGCTGCTTCGCATGTTGCATACATGTTTAGCGAAATGGCATGTATTTATCCTATTACTCCATCATCCAACATGGCTGAAAATGTAGATGAATGGGCAGCCAATGGGAGAAAAAATCTATTCGGCGAAACAGTAAAAGTTATTGAAATGCAATCAGAAGCAGGTGCTGCAGGTGCCGTTCATGGTGCGTTGCAATCTGGAACACTTTGCTCCACCTATACAGCATCACAGGGGCTGTTGCTAATGATTCCTAATATGTTTAAAATTGCGGGTGAATTATTGCCCGGTGTGTTTCATGTAAGTGCAAGAAGTATTGCAGCACAGGCACTTTCCATATTTGGCGACCATAGCGATGTCATGGCAACACGCAATACAGGTTTTGCATTGCTGGCTACCGCCTCCGTACAGGAAATTATGGACCTTGCCGCAGTTGCACATTTATCAGCCATTAAGGCTCGTGTTCCTTTTTTACACTTCTTCGACGGATTCCGTACTTCACACGAAATTCAAAAAATAGAATACATCGACAACGAAGACGTTGAACCTTTACTTGATAAAAAGGCATTGCAGGAGTTTCGCAATAGAGCCTTAAATCCTAATCATCCTGTAACACGTGGTACAGCTCAAAATCCAGATATTTATTTTCAAACCAGAGAATCGGCAAATCCCTTTTACGATGCCGTTCCTGATATAGTGGAATATTATATGCAGGAAATGAAAAAAGTAACGGGTAGAGAATATCACCCGTTTGATTATTATGGTCACTCCGAGGCTGAAAATATTATTATTGCTATGGGTTCCATTACCGACACTATCAAAGAGGTGATTGATTATAAATTACAACGCAATGAAAAAGTAGGACTTATCGCAGTTCATCTTTATCGTCCATTTTCCAAAAAATATTTCATGAACGTTTTTCCTAAAACCGTAAAGAGAATTGCCGTACTTGACAGAACTAAAGAACCCGGTTCTATTGGTGAACCGCTTTATCTGGATGTAGTAAAAACTTTTTATGAAGAAAAAAATCAACCACTTATTATTTCCGGTCGTTACGGATTGAGTTCAAAAGACACCACTCCTGCCATGGTATTTTCCGCTTTTGAAAATCTGGAACAAAAGGAACCTAAAAATCATTTTACTTTAGGCATTGTAGATGATGTTACCTTTACATCACTTCCTTTGCGTGAAGTTCAATGTCTATGCGAAAGCAGCATTTTTGAAGCTAAATTTTATGGTATAGGTAGCGATGGAACTGTTGGTGCCAACAAAAACTCCATAAAAATTATTGGTGAAAATACCAATAAATATGTACAGGCTTATTTTGCTTATGATTCAAAAAAATCAGGCGGCATAACTATTTCTCACTTGCGTTTTGGCGATAAGTTATTGCGTTCTCCCTATTCTGTTTGTAATCCAGATTTTGTGGCGTGTCATGTTCCTTCTTACCTTGATAAGTACGATATGATAAAAGGGTTAAAGAAAAATGGCTCATTTTTATTAAACAGTATTTGGGACGAAGAAGAAACCAAAAAACATTTACCTGATACGGTAAAAAAATATTTTGCCGAAAATGAAATTAATTTATACATCATTAATGCCTCCAAAATAGCCGATGAAATAGGATTACCTGGTCGTACCAATACTATTATGCAATCTGCCTTTTTTAAAATATCTAACGTTATACCTTTTGAATTAGCCGTAAAAGAAATGAAAAAAGCCATTCAAAAAACGTATGGCAAAAAAGGAGAAACAGTTGTACAGCAAAACTATGCTTCCGTGGACGCTGGCGCCAATGTTATTAAAATAACCGTACCGTCTGAATGGAAAAATATAAAAATTAAGGAATCAACTGTCGATACATCACTTCCCGATTTTATAAAAACTGTTGCCAATCCAATGAACAATCTTGAAGGTGACAATTTACCTGTTAGTGTATTTTCAGGTCGAGAAGATGGAACTTTTCCTGCTGGAACAACCAAATATGAAAAACGTGGAACTGCTATTGATGTTCCTTCATGGATACCCGAAAACTGCATTCAGTGCAATCAGTGTGCTTTTGTATGTCCACATGCTGCCATACGTCCTTACTTATTAAATGATGAAGAACTTAAAAATGCCCCCGAAAATACAGCCGTCTTAAAAGCCACGGGAAAAGAATATACGGGATTGCATTATCGTATTCAGGTTAGTGTATTGGACTGCACGGGTTGTGGCAATTGTATTGATATCTGCCCATCTAAAACGAATGCTCTCGAATATAAATCGCTTGAAAGTCAGCATCAGGAAATTAAACGCTGGGAATATCTTGAAGAAAAAGTAAGTTATAAGGTGTTGGTAAATCCTTCTTCTACTGTAAAAGCAAGTCAATTTTCTCAACCATTGTTTGAATTTTCGGGTGCATGCGCTGGGTGTGGCGAAACACCCTATATAAAACTCGTTACCCAATTGTTTGGAGACCGTATGATTGTTGCCAACGCAACGGGTTGCAGTTCCATTTATGGCGGTTCAGCACCCAATACACCCTATTGTGCCAATAAGGAAGGCAAAGGTGTAGCATGGGCAAACAGCCTGTTTGAAGACAATGCAGAATATGGTTTTGGCATTGCTTCCGGTTACAGAAAAATACGTGAACGTATAGCGCTTCGCATGCAAAAACTTATGAATGAAAACATCTCCGAAGAAACTAAAAATGCGATGACGGCATGGCTCGAAAATATTAATAATGCCGAAAAAACAAAAGAAGTTTCCGCTAAGGTTGTAGAACAGTTAAAAAAGGAAAAACATCCTTTATGTGCAGAAATTCTTTCGCTTGAGCAATATCTTGTTAAACCAAGTGTTTGGGTCATTGGTGGTGACGGCTGGGCTTATGATATAGGCTATGGTGGTCTGGACCATGTTATTGCTTCCGGTGAGGACATTAATATTTTGGTTCTTGATACCGAAGTATATTCCAATACAGGTGGACAGGCATCCAAAGCATCACCGCTTGCTGCCGTTGCAAAATTTGCTGCAGCAGGTAAACGCATTCGCAAAAAGGATTTGGGATTGTTGGCAACAACGTATGGCTATGTTTATGTAGCACAGGTTAGCATGGGAGCAAGTCAATCGCAATATTTAAAAGCATTGAGAGAAGCAGAAGCATATCATGGTCCCTCATTGATTATTGCGTATGCACCTTGTATCAATCATGGATTGCACGAAGGTATGGAAAAATCGCAGCATGAAGCTAAAATTGCTGTAGAGAGTGGCTATTGGACATTATATCGTTATAATCCTTTGCTTGAAGCCGAAGGAAAAAACCCATTCCAGATTGATAGTAAAGAACCTGACTGGTCAAAATTTCAGGATTTTCTTAACCATGAAGTACGCTTTACATCACTCAAAAAGAGTTTTCCGCAAGATGCTGAAATTTTATTTAAACAAGCCGAAGAAAATGCCAAATGGAGGTATAATCAATACAAACGTCTTGCTGCACCTCTGGCTGTCGAAAAAACTGTTTAAATATTCTTTTATAGATATATAACTGCTAATTCCACCTGTAAGCGGGATTAGCAGTTATTATTCTATACCAAACCGCTAACAAAAAAACAGAATTCTATACTTTTAGGCAACTATGAACATAATAAAACCGTATAATAACATAATTGTAAATTTTTTTAATTATGAAAACCGTTAATATTTTTTTATTGCTTTTTATAGTTACTTCGATGACTTATGGACAAAATGCGTTAAATGAGACTAAGAATACTGAAAATGATAACGATTCTAATATACGGAGTATTCAAGATAACTCATTTTGCAGTACCGCAAATCCAGTATGTTTCGATTCCATTTATCAAGTTCCATTAATGACAAATACTAGTGCTGAATCTGGACCTAACTATGGATGCCTGTATAGTCAACCAAATCCTGTATGGTATTATTTTAAAATTTCCCAATCGGGAAAATTAACTATTAATATTAGTTCTCCTACTGGTAATGATTTGGATTTTGCATGCTGGGGTCCCTTTTCTGACCCGATTACGCCCTGTGTAACCCAATTGACAGCCAACTGCACCAGTTGCCCCAATAATACTTCCGATCCTGCTTTTTATCCATCAGGGAATTTGGTTGATTGCAGTTATGACCCATCTTATACAGAAAATTGCCACATTTCAAACGCTATGATTGGACAATATTATATACTGATGATTACCAATTATAGTAATCAACCTGGCGATGTTACTTTTTATCAATCCAATTACAACGATTCGTCTGCTGCTTTGATAGCCTGTGACATTTTGTGCAATATTGACAGTTCATCTATTACCGTTGGTAATTGCGATTCATTGAATAACTATCAAATTTCAGGTACTGTGTGGGTAACAAATCCTCCATCAACAGGCATTTTTAAAATCGTTGATGAGGCATCTGCTGTTGAACTTGATATTCCTGCACCTTTCAACAATACTATTTCATTTTCCATGACGGTTCCTTTTTCAACCAACAGTCCCGTTTTGAATTTCAGTTTTTCAAATAGTATTTGTTCAAACCAAATAACTTATACCAGACCTTTAAAACCAACATTAACCGTTAATACGGTATCCAGTACATGTGGTCAAAGCAACGGTCAAATTATTGTTGGTATTACAGGCAACGGTATTCCAAATTATTCCTATATATGGTCCACAGGTCAATCAACTTATAATACTTCTACTACAATCTCTTATTTACAAAATATTCCTGCAGGAAATTACAGTGTAAGTGTATATAATAACAATCATTGCTATACTTCGCAGAATTTCGCCTTTTCAGACAATGGCGTACCTTCTATAGATTTTAATTTGGTTCAATCTAATATATGCCCCAGTAGTTGTCAAGCAATTTTGCATGCTTCTGTAAATGGTACAAATTTTCCATACACTTATACATGGAGCAATGCAAGTACTCACATAGACAGTACAGGTAGTGGCGTACAAGTCGATTCATTATGCAATGGCATATATTTTGTGACAGTTCAGGATGCAAACCACTGTTCCAGCATTGGAAGTTTTCAAGTAAGTAGTACTAATAATCCATTGAATGTTTCTGTTAGTAGCATTCAAAAACCCACTTGCATCAATAGCAACAATGGAAATATATCACTGACAGTAACGGGTGGAACACCTCCTTATCAATATATCTGGTCAACGGTGCCAGTACAAACAACAAATATTGCAACTAATCTTTCTATAGGAACATACTACTATACCGTTTCAGATTCAACAGGATGTCAACTATCGGGGAATGTTATTTTAAATTCATTAAGTAATATGAGTGTTCAGGCAACCTTAAATAATCCAACATGTACGAATAATGGGTCCATAGTATTGCAAGTTCAAGATGGAATGCCACCTTATACCTATGAATGGTATGGATATACTAATAACAGCAATGTATTGCAAAATATTTATGCAGGAAATTATCAGGTTGAGATATTAGATAATGTTGGATGTACAATAAGCAATACATATTCATTAACCAATACTTCCAATTCGTTTACAATAGATATTATGGAAATACATCATTCCTGTGAAAACAGCAATAATGGCTATGTTATAGTTCAGGCTTCAGGTGGAGTGCCACCTTACTATGATGGATATCATCATTTTACTTCGTTAGATACCCTTTATCACTTATCAGCAGGAAATCACACATTCATTTTTTCAGATAACTCAGGTTGTCAATATGCACAAATCACTCAAATACAATCGTTACCTGTGGTTACTTTTGATACAACTTTTGCTCCACCTCAATGCGGTTATGCCAATGGAAATATTACTATTTATATTACATCGGGAACTCCACCGTATTCCTACCAGTGGTCAAACGGATACTTCGTACAAAATACAAGCAGCACTGTCAATTGTAATAACAATTTGAGTGCTGGAGTTTATACCGTTACTGTAACTAACGGAAATGGATGTACCGTTGATTCCACATTAACACTTACCAACAATTCACTTCATTTGACAACAAGTATATATAATGATTGCTCCAACAATTGTTCGGGCATTGCAACCATTTATACCAATGGAACATTTAATTACCCGCTCACCTATCATTGGTCCACTGGACAGATTCATACCTTATCGCTATCGCATGACAGCATTTATAATTTATGTGCTGGGAATTACTCGGTTACCGTTACAGACTCTCTTGGTTGTTTGCAAACAACATCATTAACAATTGGTGCCAATCAAAGTATTTTACAAGTAATGTTAAACAATGCCAACATCCCTTCGTGTCCTGGTTATTCAGATGGCTGTGCTACTTTAGTTGTTACAGGTGGAACACCCCCTTATTCATATTATTGGATAACAGGATGCTGTTCTATTAATTGCTGTGGACTTGCTGAAGGACTTTACAATGTAACGGTTAGCGATAACATAGGTTGCAGCGTTACATGTTCTGTATATATGCCTGACGGTACGACACCAAATATTGGTTTTACTTATTCTGTTCAGCAAAATACGGTATATTTTAGCAATCAATCAACACAGGGTTCATATATATGGACTTTTGGTGATGGGCATTCTTCTACGGACATTAATCCCATCTATACCTATTCATCCGAAGGAATATATAACGTTTGTTTAACCTTATTTTCCTGTGATACGCTTACCGATTGTCAACAAATTATTCTGACCGATATCCCTTCTGAACATATTAATACCGATATCGCTTTTGAATTTTCACCCAACCCATGTAGCAATTTAATTCATATTACTGCTCAATATCCTTTCACAACAAATCAATATTTTGTTTTAACCGATATTTTAGGAAAAACCGTTGTAACCGAAAAACTACCTCTTTCTATCTCTAACTGTACCATTACTTTTAACTTACCAGAAGGGTTATACTTTGGTCAGATAATAAAAGACAACAAACCTGTTTTTATAAAGAAAATAATAAATCTTCCCCGCTCACGCTGATTATCAATAAAATATTAATACCGACTTGCTAACAAGTTCATTAAAACAATTCGCTTCGCTTTTGTTTTAAAACTGTTAGTCTGTCGGCATCTCGTCATTGCTGACGGGACAAAATTCATTTTATTCTTTTGTTAGCGGTTTGGTATAAAAAGAAAAAGATTTAGGTTGAAATTAACTCAAAAAGATGGAAGTTAAAATTCTCCCTTTTTTCTAATTTTATTTAATGAATTGGTATCGCCAAACAATTCCTGTGATTTATTATTATAGGCTTCTGCTGCCTCCTCGGCAGTATTAAATGAACCTAAAGGAACTCCCTTGCGATTTACATAAATATACGCATAATATTTACGACCTTGCTTAACAACACCCCTGTAGCCCGTTGCATTTTTTACTTTTTTAGTATTTCTAACAAGATACGAAAATGAACTCCATTCAATGTTTTGTAAACGACAATCGTTAGGAATGGAATTTTTGAAACGTACAAACCAACGTGATTTGTTATCGGGCTTATCAAGAAAACGTTCGGCTATCAATTTATGCAAATAGATGGTTTCATTGTAATACTTGCCATTTTTTTGCTTCCAGTTTTTTTGAAAAAAAATGTAGCCGTTGGAATGTTCCCGCAAGTTTTCCCAAAAATTGAGTTCAACCAAATGTGGGTCAGCACTCAGTTCTTTGTAAACATGCTCGTCTAAAAGAGCACATTTTTCACTGTTTTTTAAGGCTATTTTAACTAACATAAATTTTTTTTTTAAAATAAATAAAATTTTTCAAACAAAGATAAGGCTTATTTTTGTTAATAACAAATTTTTTTTTCAACAATTGTATGAGATTTATCATATTTTAACACTTTTTACACAAATTAGGAAAAAAAACAACAAAATTTATTCCTGCGAATAACTTTCAGAAAAAATTTTGTACATTTGCATAAATAATTATACGTGCACAAATATTTATACACTTTAATATTATTAATTCCTGTTTTAACATTATACGGGCAGGGTGAACTAAATTCTGAAACTCGTGTAGTAACCACTAATGAACACTCCTTTTTATTATCGGCAAACTCAAACGGCTTTTCAGGCTCTTTTCAATATGGGAAACGCCTCGATGGTTTCAAAAAACGCACATTTGATTTTGATTTCAGTTATATTAAACATCCCAAAGAAATACGCGTTGAAAATCCATACTATCAAACGCAAAAAAAATTCGTCTTTGGTAAATTATATTCCATGTTTGCATTAAGGGCAGGAGTAGGAAGACAACGTGAGATGTTCAGTATTTATGATAAGGGCGGTTTAGCCATTCGTTATCATTACGAAGTAGGAGGCACCGTGGGCTTGTTAAAGCCTATTTACTATGATGTAGTTGACAGCACCGAACAGATTAACAACTTAGAACATCTTTATATAAGCAGTAAGGAATTTGATTATACTTCCATTCATGAAGTAGGAGATATATACAGTCGTTCTTCCTTTTTTAAGGGTATTAACGAAACAAAATTAATTCCCGGTGTCTTTTTTAAGGGAGGTGTTTCGTTTGTGTTCAGTGAACGTTATGAATCTATCAATGCCATTGAAATTGGTACTATTGTAGATGTTTTTGCCAAATCTATACACATTATGGCTAATGAAAAGAAAAATTATGTTTTTGTTTCCCTTTATGTTGGTTATCGTTTTGGCAGAATTGGTATAAAAAACAAAAGTAGTTCGAATGAAATCAACGCAACCGGTGATGAGGAAAATTAACCCAAATAAACCCAAAGTTAAATTACCTGCTGGAAGCACCTACCTGAAAACAAAAGAAATTGTTGAAAAATACAACCTGCATACTATTTGTCAAAGTGGAAATTGTCCTAATACTGCCGAGTGCTGGCAATCGGGCACTGCCACTTTTATGATTTTGGGCGATATTTGTACTCGCTCGTGTAAATTCTGTTCCGTTACAACTGGAAGACCGCTACCACCAGATATAGATGAACCTCGACGTATTTCTGAATCTATTCAATGCATGAACCTGAAACATTGTGTTATTACCAGTGTTGACCGTGACGATTTGCCCGATGGTGGTGCTGAGCATTGGGCAAAAACCATTTCAACCATAAAGCAATTAAATCCCTATACAACCATTGAAGTTTTAATTCCCGATTTTAGAGGAAATACAGCAGAACTTAATCAAATTATAGAAGCAAAACCTACCCTTATATCACATAACCTTGAAACAGTCGAACGTCTTACACCTCACATACGCAGTGTTGCTACATATCATCGCAGTCTTGCAGTATTATCTTATATAACAAAAAAAATGGGAACTTCTAAAAGTGGCATTATGCTTGGATTAGGTGAAACCATGTCCGAGATAGAACAAACCTTAAACGATATTATGAATACAGGATGTAAAATAATTACCATTGGTCAATATTTACAACCTACATCACTCAATGTTCCAGTAACACGATATTACGCTCCCGAAGAATTTGCATTCATTGGTGAAATAGCCAAGTCTAAAGGATTTACTTATGTTGAAAGCGGTGCTTTGGTTCGTTCGTCTTATCATGCCGAGAAACATGTTTAACCTGTTTTTGTTTCATTTATAACAATCACGGCTTGCTGCTTACTGCCATCCATATAGATTGAAAGAGGGATGTTACTACGCACATGCCTTACATACTGTGTTTCTGAAATTAGTTCCATGGTATTTAATTTTTCCCAATTTATTCTGTCCAAATCATTGCCCTGCTTAATTGAAAAATATCCCACATTCATGGCAGTTATATTATGAAAGAAATGTGAGCCTAACGAAGCATCCAAAGGAAAATTGGGAAGTTCAATTTCAACAATCACTTTGGCAGCAGATATTTGCGACCAAACAACCGGAACACCTATAAATTTATCACGTGAACCCCATCTGCCGGGACCCATAAGTATATATTTACGCCGTTGTTGTATAAAATCATGATTTATTGTTTCTATTTCCTTTGCCATTTGTTCTGTTTGCATATTATTGAAATGCTCAGGAACTAAATAAACCACATCGTAAATACTGTCAATTTTACCGTTCCCCATGCTTTTGGATGTTTTTAAAAGGATGTTATTTTCATCAAACTTATTAAAATCAACATGAAAATCTTCATCGCTGCCAAGCAAAGGTTTTATTTGCAATAAATAAAAGGAAGGTTGTTGGTTTTTACTGTCGGGTGTTAAATCAACTGCATATTCAATTTCCACAGGCGTTCCCATAGCCTCTTTGATAATACTTAATACTACTTCTAATGTTTGCGACAGAGGTATATATTCGTATTTTAAAATATCAGCAAAATTAATTATACGTGGTCCTTCCTTGGATATTCCTGCTTCCAACGTATCATTTTCGACATTATAAACTGATGCCAGATGATTTAACGTTCCATGCTGTTCTGCTTCCAATAAATCCAATCGCGACAACGATGCATTTTCACCTATAGACAAATCGGGTAATGATTGTGATAAATTAATGGCATAAAATTCCGTTTGTGAATTTTTAATCATATCTTTAAGCGTAACTACATCCACTTTTGGATAATGCGGCGAAAAACGAAATGTCTTTTCACCTTCCACTACATATTGACCAAGTCCAAGTGCCATTACGGCAAAACCTTCCTCCGGTTTCATGTGACCCACTGGGTAATAGTTGTGCGATTGAGCAGTTCCGCTGATATGAGGATAATAAAACTGTGAATACTCACTCCCAACTACTTCCTGTAATACAACAGCCATTTTTTCTTCTTCTATTTTATATTGTATGGCTTCAAAATATAATCGTGCATGTGGTGCATACACAGAGGCATACACTAATTTTATCGCATTGGTCAGTTGTTCAAGCCTTACATCCGGGTCGGGATGATTGTTCGGTAAAAGATAAGTCTCAAATACTCCTGAAAATGGTTGAGAAAGCGAATCTTCGAGCATGCTGGATGAACGTACCGCCAATGGTTTATTAATTTTTTGAACAAAAATCCGCAGTTTTTTCATCAGTTCATAAGATAATTCACCTTTCAAAAAACTTTTTTTCAGATTATCAAAATCGGTCTCATCGTGAATAATGTTTTGAAGTTTGTTTCTCAAAATAAAATAATCAAATTCATCACTGCCAATAATGCTGGTTTTAGGTGTTCGTATATTTATTCCCGGTATAATGTTTGAAAAATTATAATTGTAAATAAGTGTATTGACAAAAGCCAAACCTCTTCCCTTACCACCAAGTGCACCTGAACTGAGAGCAACAATATTACTTTCTTCGGTTAATGCTTCAGCATCAAACGGAACAATTTTCCCTTTTTCTTTTTCAATTTTATGTCGTTGAATAACTTTGAGTAAAAACTCCCTTAATTCTTCCGAACTTTTAAAATGCTCCACTTTATAAGGTCTAATATTTCGTGCAATATCTATTTCACCCCGAGCCATCATCCAAAGAGAAAAATGATTCTTTAATCCATGATACATCAACGAATCTTCAGGAATTTGTTTAAGCAATTGCTCAAATTCATTCAAATTTCGGGCTATGGCAAGTTGTTTCCCTTCATTCGAACGAAAAACAAAGTTCCCAAAACCCAGATGATACGTTATAAAATCACGTAAATCTTGAATAAGCGTTTCGGAACTTTTATTTAAAAACATGGCACCAAGTTCATACACTCTTTTCATATTTTCTATTTCCGACGATTGCATAATGACTGGTATAGAATCATTATAGTGTAGAATATGTTTTATTAAATCAAATCCTGCCTCAGTATCCAATTTACTATTTCTTGGAAAACGAATATCAGAAACAACACATATTATTATATCTTTATATTTTTCGAAAATAGACATGGCCTCTTCGTATGTAGTAGCATGAAGTAATCGTGGACGTGTACGAAGTTTTAATACATTATACATTTCATCGGCATTTACTTCTTCAATTAAATGTTGAATCTCTTCTAATATGACATTATATAAAGCAGGTAAATAGCGGCTGTAATATTTGGGTGAATCTTCGACTACTAAAATGGCATTGATAACACCCAATTGTGAATCGTTTTCAATATTTACTTTATCTTCCAGCAATTTGACCATGGCAAAAAATATCTTTGAATCACCATTCCAAACAAATACCTTGTCAAAATTAGATTTTTCAGAAGTTTCGTTGAAATAAAGAATATCATTGTCATTATTCAATAATAAATAAGCAGGTATGTATGGGTATTGCATTTTTATTTGTTCACAAATGTCAAACGGAAACTTTTTATTAGAACCCATGACAATAATAATTAAATCGAATGGTCGGTTTTTTAAGAGGAAAAAAACTTCTTCCATACTCGATACACCCGTAATTCTGGGCAAAGATGTTAAATTAAATTTATAATATTCGCCCAGAATATGTTCTGTAAAACGACCTTCTTTTTCAATACTAAATGCATCATATAAATTTGCAATCAGTAAAATTTCCTTAACCTTAAACGGCATTAAATCATGATAAATATCACGTTCAAAATAATCTTTGTTTATAAATTTTTGAAGCAACTGTCGTGAATATTGCTGTGCCGATTGCTGAATATTATTCATATCGAGCGTAGGAACTTCATAATGCAATATCTCTTTTATTTTGATACTATTGATATAATTTGAAAGCAAGGTTGCAATATTATTTATCAGATTTCTTTCTTCTTTTAAAAAGGGACCTTCATCGCTCAACAATGGAAATTCCTTAGTATATGAAACCGTTATTTTTCCTTTCTTTCCTTCGGCTGTAGCAAAAATAGCCTGTTGCGTCCATGCTGTTTCAATAAAAACATCGGTTGTATATTTTTTTCCATGGTATTCTATTTGACACAAGGCTTCTTTTGCGTATTGATATGCTGAAGGTAAAATGTTGCATATCGTTTGAAGTGTCTCGTCAATAGGAAGTCCTTGTTTTATAATTTCAGTTGTTTTATTGATACAATTCAATTCCTTTAGTCGTTCCTGATTTTCTTTAAATAATTGGTTATAACTCAAATCGTTTATTTCTGAACTATCCATAACTATATACTTAATAAGGTATCAAAATTAGAAAATACTAAAATATATATAACTTTTATTATAAAAAAATCAAAATATATGTTATATAATATCATTTTTTATATTGATGAATTAAAATATTAATGCTATTTTTGTAGCACTAATTTTAAAAAAATATTTATGGAAACAGCAAAAATGACAAATCCAAAAGTGGATGCCTTTATGGCAAAAGTAATTGCAAAAAATCCAAACGAACCTGAATTTTTACAAGCAGTTCGCGAGGTAGTAGAATCGTTAATGCCTTATATTGAAGAACATCCGAAGTATAAGGAACATAAAGTATTGGAACGAATGATAGAACCGGAACGATTAATTATTTTCAGAGTACCATGGTTGGACGACAAGGGCGATATTCAAATTAATCGTGGATTTCGTATCGAAATGAATAGCGCTATTGGTCCATACAAAGGGGGATTGCGTTTTCATCCTACCGTCAATCTTGGCATTCTTAAATTCCTGGCATTTGAACAAGTATTTAAAAATTCGTTAACCTCACTTCCTATGGGCGGTGGTAAAGGCGGTAGCGATTTTGACCCCAAAGGCAAATCAGACAACGAAGTTATGCGTTTTTGCCAAAGTTTTATGACAGAATTGTATCGTCATATTGGACCCGATACCGACGTTCCCGCTGGTGATATAGGCGTTGGTGGACGTGAAATAGGTTTTATGTTTGGTCAATACAAACGTATTAGAAATGAATTTACGGGTGTTCTCACAGGCAAAGGAATAGAATGGGGTGGTTCACTTGTTCGTCCCGAAGCAACTGGCTATGGTGCTACTTATTTTGCTGAAGAGATGCTTAAAACACGTAACGAAACATTTAAAGGTAAAACCGTTGTTATATCCGGTTCCGGTAATGTAGCTCAGTATGCTACCGAAAAGGTTACTGAATTGGGTGGTAAAGTAGTAACACTTTCCGATTCCAATGGCTATATCTATGACCCAAAAGGAATAGATGCCGAAAAACTTAACTTTATTTTACAACTCAAAAACGTTAAACGTGGACGTATTAAGGAATATGCCGAAAAATTCGGTTGCGAATATTATGCAGACAAAACGCCATGGGAAGTTAAATGTGATGTGGCATTACCGTGTGCTACGCAAAATGAAGTTAATGAAGAGGATGCCAAGAAACTTATTAAAAATGGATGCTTCTGCATTTCCGAAGGTGCTAATATGCCCTGTACGCCCGAGGCAGTAGAATACTTTATTAAAAACAAAATTTTATATGCTCCTGGCAAGGCTTCTAATGCTGGCGGTGTTGCTACCAGTGGTTTGGAAATGAGTCAAAATTCACAACGCTTATCATGGTCACGTGAAGAAGTAGATAAATATTTACATCGTATCATGCAAAATATTCACGCTACCTGTATAAAATATGGAAAAAAATCGGATGGCTATGTTAATTATGTGGATGGTGCCAATATTGGTGGTTTTGTTAAAGTAGCCGATGCCATGATAGCACAGGGAATTGTTTAATCAATCTTTTTTTTAAAGAGGGCTTCATGCCCTCTTTTTTTTATATGATAAAAATCATAAGTTATTTATAAAAAATATTATCTATCTTTATGCTTTATAAAATGTTTAATTAATCTTTATAAATTATGAAAGTAGGAATTCCCAAAGAATTGCTTCAAAGCGAATTGAGAGTTGCCGCAACACCAAAAACCGTTGAACGCTTGAAAAAGCAGGGTTTTGAAGTGTTGATAGAATCCGGTTGTGGATTAAAGGCAAAATTTGCTAATGAAGAGTATATTTCGGCAGGGGCTGAAGTTATTGGAACAGCATCAGAATTGTATTCCAAATCGGATATCATACTGAAAGTTCAACCTCCCACCGAAGCAGAGATTGATTTGATGAAAAAGGGAACAGTTATTTTAAGTTACTTGTTCCCTGCTCAAAATCAACCATTATTAAAAAAACTTGCCGATGCCGGTATTAATGCTGTAGCCATGGATGCCATACCTCGTATTTCGAGAGCACAAAAAATGGATGTGCTATCATCAATGGCAAACATTTCGGGATATAGAGCCGTAGTAGAAGCAGCCAATTATTTTGGACGCTTCTTGAACGGACAAATTACTGCTGCCGGAAAAGTTGAACCTGCCAAAGTACTTGTAATTGGTACCGGTGTAGCAGGATTGGCTGCCATTGGTACAGCAAAATCATTGGGTGCCATTGTTAGAGCCTTCGATACCCGCAAGGAAGCACGTGAACAAATTCAATCAATGGGTGCACAATTCGTAACAGTCGAAATAGATGAAGACGGTTCTACGGCTTCGGGATACAGTAAGGAAATGAGTCAAGCATTTATTGATGCAGAAATGGCTCTATTTAAAAAGCAGGCTTCCGAGGTGGACATTATCATTACAACGGCTCAAATTCCCGGTAAACCAGCACCAAAATTGCTGCTGGAAGACCATGTAAAAGCAATGAAACCCGGTTCTGTTATTGTTGACCTTGCTGCCGGTACCGGTGGCAATTGCGTGCTTACTAAAAAGGATGAAGTTTACACAACGCCCAACGGCGTAATAATTGTTGGAAAAGTTGATACACTTCCTACACAGGCAAGTTTTCTGTATGGAAATAATTTATGCAATTTGCTTGATGACATGGGTAAGGCAGAAAATTTTAAAATTGACATGAACGACGATGTCATTAAACGTGCCATGGTTACCTATAATGGCAAAGTAAACTGGCCACCAGAACCTTTAGCCGTGAGCGCTCAAGCGAAGAAAACGGAAACAACAAAGCCATCTCCAGAAGAAGAAGCCGCTAAAAAGGCTAAAAAAATTAAAAAAGCACTTATATCAAATATTATTTGGCTTGCTATTGTCGGAATATTGATGTTTTTACTTGGTAAAGTTGCACCACCAGAATTTATGAGACACATGACAGCATTTGTACTTGCTGTATTTGTAGGTTGGAATGTAATATGGAACGTAACCCACGCCTTGCATACACCTTTAATGTCCGTTACCAATGCTATCAGCGGTATTATTATTACAGGTGGATTGTTGCAAATGCAAAACGATTTATCTGACCCGAGAACTATTATGGCAATTATTGCTACTCTTATAGCCTTCATTAATATTGTTGGAGGTTTTACTGTTACTTATAGAATGTTGAATATGTTTAAAAAATAATAAGGTATGATTACAGCAAATATTCAAATAGCAGCATATTTATTTGCATCGATTCTGTTTATTTTAAGTTTATCGGGATTATCCTCTCAGGAATCGGCAAAAAAAGGTGTTATATATGGCATCGTTGGTATGGCTATAGCCTTATGTGCAACATTATTTGGCACTAATATTAATGGTTATATTTACATTATAATAGCCATGATAATAGCATCCATCATTGGAGTTATTGTGGCACGCAAGGTAGAAATGACAGCCATGCCCCAACTGATTGCCTTATTGCACAGTTTTGTTGGCTTGGCAGCCGTACTGGTTGGATTTAGTTCATTCATAGACCCTAAAACGGCTGAAATGATTGGTGCCGAAAGAAGTATTCATCTGGCTGAAATTTTTGTAGGCATTTTTATTGGTGCTATTACTTTTACAGGCTCTATTATTGCGTGGGGAAAACTGACCGAAAATATTACCAGCAAACCTTTTGTCTATAAAGGGAAAGATGTAGTAAATGTATTATTATTGCTGGCATCTGTGGTGCTCGGCATATTATTTATGGGAAAGGCTGGTACCGAGGGAATGCTATATTTAGTAATTATGACTGTTATAGCAGCATTTTTTGGTATTATGCTCGTCATGGCAATTGGCGGTGCAGACATGCCCGTTGTTATATCCATGTTAAACTCCTTGTCGGGATGGACAGCCGCCGCTTCGGGCTTTATGTTAGGCAACGACTTGCTTATTGTAACCGGTGCATTGGTAGGCAGTTCTGGTGCTATTCTATCTATAATTATGTGTCGCGCTATGAACAGGTCATTTTTTGCCGTTATTTCCGGTGGATTTGGACAGGAAATAAAAACAGGTAAAAAGTTGGAAGGTAAGGTTAATTCCATGACACACGACGAAGCCGTTGAATTGCTTAATGAAGCACAATCTGTCGTTATTGTTCCCGGTTATGGTATGGCCGTAGCCAAAGCACAGTATCCCGTTCACGATTTGGTTGAAAAACTTAGAAGCAAAGGTAAAACAGTAAGATTTGGTATTCACCCTGTGGCAGGACGACTTCCCGGACACATGAACGTTTTGCTTGCCGAAGCCAATGTGCCTTACGATATAGTGCTTGAAATGGATGAAATAAATCCTGACCTTCCCGAGACAGATGTTGCCATGGTAATTGGTGCCAACGATACGGTCAATCCAGGTGCACAAGAAGACCCATCAAGCCCTATATACGGTATGCCCGTCGTTGAAGTATGGAAAGCAAAACGTGTTATTGTTATGAAACGTTCGATGGCTGTGGGATATGCCGGCGTTGAAAATCCTCTTTTCTACAAGGAAAATGCCAGTATGTTATATGGTGATGCTAAAGATAGCGTTGAAAAAATCAATGCAAAATTAAATTAGTATTTTCTTATTGAATTAAAAATCCCGGTTTCGCCGGGATTTTTTGTTATACTATACTGCATTAATAAAATAATTAGTCGTCCCTTAAAAGTACCTATCCTACCTCGTCCTTGTTTGCAACGAGCATGCACATTTTCATCCTTTTGTCAGCGGTTTGGTATTATTTGTCAGACGGTAACGTACGCAGCTATGTGTAGGGCAGGTTTTACGAAGATTATCAGTATCTAGTTACACGAAATTTGCTAATTGTTTTTCAACCCGAAACGTAAACCCCACCTGCGTTACATACGGGTGCTGTTGTAACCAGTTGAACTTATTCAAGAAATTTAGTAATCTCGATTTTTAAAGTCGGAAGGTATCTAATTATTGTCCCCCAAATAATCTCATTGTCTATTTTGTCATAGCCATGAATTACTCGGTTTCTCATATTAATTATTTGTTTTTTACTTGTGATATCAATGGTTGAATCTAATTTTTCAATTCTTGTCATTGCCTCTCCGATGATTTCAAATTCTCATTCAACAGCTCTTCTCAGCATCTTGTCAGACATATAGACATTGAAATCTCTATTATCGCCCAAGTATTTTTCGATTGAATCAATTGATTCACGAATATTATAAAGGTATTTTTTAATCTCTAACTCCATAAATTAAAGTTTTAGTTTTATTAACTGAATCTATAAAATATGGGTTTGATAAGGATTTATCTGTAACCAAATCAACTGGACGATGAAATAAGTTCTCTAATTTATCTACAAGATTAAAATAAGAATCTGCATAATCACTATAATCCATTGGGTAAAAAGAAATAAGTAAATCAATGTCACTATTGTCTGTAAATTTATCAGTACATATGGAACCAAATGCAAATAATGATTTCACATGATGTGATACACAAATTGCATTAATCTTATCAATATTATCAATCAGTAATCTATGCATTTATCTTATTTTCACAAATGTACAATTTTTCTTGATTTTTATCAAGTAGTTTAAATTTCAATTGGTTACAACGGTCGAGTGTATGTGCCGTAAGGGATTGCGGAGCAGTATCCTGTCCACCGACACGAATGTTTGAGCGGGCTACAACGTTTGAATACCCACTGAAA